>NZ_VPCW01000008.1:0-123828 GCF_013418015.1 Acinetobacter sp. YH12211 | reverse complement strand
AGGCATGCCAAAGAACGTGATTCATCATAGTGACAGAGGCGTGCAATATCTTTCCATTCGTTATACCAATCGTTTAGAAGCAGCAAATTTACGAGCATCAGTCGGTACGACCGGTGATTCATACGATAATGCTTTGGCTGAAACGGTGAATGGCTTATACAAAACAGAGGGGATTGAATATTTAAAAGCGGATTGGCAAGGTTTAGCGGATGTACAACTTGCGACACTAAACTGGGTAGATTGGTTCAATAAAAAGCGTGTACACAGTGCACTGGGTTATGTATCACCTTTTGAGTTTGAAGCAATGTACTATGATAAGATTAACCCGTTAGGTCAGGTGGCCTAACTTAAATAAAAAAGTCTCCGACAAACCCGGTACGGTTCACTCAATCGGTTTGCCATCGCCCAGATGGTTTAGAAGTAGATGCACGTTACAAAGACTTAGATAGTGATGTTTGCCATCGCCCAGATGGTTTAGAAGTATTCCGAACAACTTACCAGCACCCGATACAGGTTTGCCATCGCCCAGATGGTTTAGAAGTAAACAGCCATGTGCATGGAAATGTGCAATCTGTTTGCCATCGCCCAGATGGTTTAGAAGTTTTTAAAGTAGGAAGTATTAAAGCGGTTATCGTTTGCCATCGCCCAGATGGTTTAGAAGTTAAAGATGGCGAAGCATTCGCTGGCGGCGGCGTTTGCCATCGCCCAGATGGTTTAGAAGAATAATAATAAAAAAAAAGCTAGTAAGTGTCAGTTTGCCATCGCCCAGATGGTTTAGAAGTACACGGTCAAATATAGGGGGCTAATGATCACGTTTGCCATCGCCCAGATGGTTTAGAAGATTCGTAATCTACAAAAATTCGATGATACGGCGTTTGCCATCGCCCAGATGGTTTAGAAGAACATGGAACGATGCTGAGTTGGCTAACTTAAGTTTGCCATCGCCCAGATGGTTTAGAAGAGCTCCTGGAGTCATGCCAGTTGAACAGATTCGTTTGCCATCGCCTAGATGGTTTAGAAGCTGCTGCAACCTTTGTGCCAAGGTGGCTAAACGTTTGCCATCGCCTAGATGGTTTAGAAGTTTTCCGATTTCTCTTTCTCCATGCGCTGTTCGTTTGCCATCGCCTAGATGGTTTAGAAGTTTGCTGATAGCATCCTGTACCAAAGTTGCAAGTTTGCCATCGCCTAGATGGTTTAGAAGAAAACGACTAAAGCGGCATCGAATTTTCAATTGTTTGCCATCGCCTAGATGGTTTAAACATTACACCCCTTATTATCAATCAAATTAATTTTCAAAGTAACTCTAAATAACGATGCACCCAATCAACCGAAATGCGCTCTTGCTCTAAACGCCTATTTTTAAATGTCTGTGCACGCAAATCATGAAATAATTTTAACTCGTCAGCAGTGAGATATTGTGGCTCACTAAAAATAGAGTCTGGTTCATCCACCATATGATTTTGGAACTGTAACACTGTGGCTTCATCCATCATTAAAGCAATCACGTGTGGAATTTTTTGCCGAACCATACTTAAAATATTTAAACCTTCAGAGTCGATATCTCCCCAATAAAAAACCTGTTTATACTGTAACCACTTGGCCTTCATCCATGTAATATTTTTACCCCCACCACAAACCACAATACTATTTTCCAAGTAAGGGCACGCTAAACCTGACTGAATATTTTCAACTACAATTATTCGTTCCGCAGGTAACTCAAATTGATCTAGCACCTCTGTGGACAATTGAAAAACGGGGAGTCCTCCCAATTTTTCCTGCACATTTGGGCAGACGGGTTTGATCGTCAACCAACCTTTGGGGCTATCTAAGCAATCTAGCCATGCCAACAACCCTCCAGCCAGTACGATCTCATCATCATAAAGTACATTGCAAATTGCCTCCGTCAGCAATAAGTTCTGCTCAAGAAACTTCGTGTTTACAGCGCTTAATGGCAAGGCCCTTAAATAAAGCCCTGCCCCCATATTCGGTTTCAGCTGTTCAATCAGCTGAATCAACCATTGCCATTCTTGTTGGCTATAGCGTTCTATCTGCTCTAAATGATGAATTAAAGTTTGAAATAAACGGTGCTGATGACGATCATGCACAAAAGACTGCTTCAAAAAGCTGGATATTTTATCCAACCAGTTTTCAAGTTGTTGCTCTGTTCCTAAAAGCTCAGTAAGCTGCTGTAAAGAAAAAATTCGTAACTTTACTGGAACACGTTGTTCTGAAAGTTGTCGATACTGCCGTTCTTGCCATTCAACCAGTTCAGGATAAGCAAAATCTGTCCACGCTTTAAAAAAAGCATGAAAATGACCCAAATTATCTCTAGCTTGTTGGTCTGTGGGCACTTTCAGTGAAATTTCGATTGGAAAAGGACGTTGATTTAACAACCGCTGCTTTAAATTTCGACGATTTTCCCATTCTTTTTTATGCAAAATACCCAAAACGGTATTTGGAAGTAATCCCCACTTCTCAATTTTAGGCATCTAACTGCACCCCAAACTGTTGTGCCTCTCTATGCAGTTGCTGTTGTTTTTGCGCCATTTTTTCATCAATTTCCTGCCAAGTAATTTCACATAAATGACTTTCATGTTTCTCAATATCACGCTCGGCAATTAATAAAGAACGTGCTGACTCACGCGCTAAATTCAAGTTTTTATAAGGTGTGATTAAATTGACATGAATTTTCAACGCCTTAAATACTTTGAGTACTCGACGACTAACCGCTTCAGCTGTGTTTGAAAAAGCTTCATCTAAAAACACTGTACTGTAGATTGGATAATCATAGCCGTCTGGTGTTAATACATAAGCCAAACTCGCTGCCACAATGGTTCCAGCAAATGATTCTTTTTCTCCGCCAGATTTACCACTCGATGACTCCAAAACATCTCGTATTTCTTCTGTAGCCAAATCGACTTCTTCTGCATAGAAAGACATTTGATGACGAGGATCAAGTAAACGCTGGCTTTCAAAAGTATGCGCTGTAACCGAGTTACTCGCTTTTTCTAAAATAGAAATTAATTCAGCTAACTTTTTAAAACGTTGTTCATATTCAATACTATTAATACTAGATACGACCCATTTTAGTTTTTGCTCAAAATCTATGACGTGTGGATACTTTTCCTTTTTGTATCCTAGTCTTAGATAGCTGCCAGACTTAAATTCTGTACGCCGTAAAACCTGATTAATTATGGCAATACGGTCAGTAATTTCTTCTCTATCTGCCTCAAGGCGATTCTGAATCACACTTAAAGACTGCATGGTATGTTTTTGCAGACGCTGTTCAAACTGTTCAACTAAGGCAGGCAAACCTTCCTTTTCTAGTTCATGAAAATAGGCAACGCAATCATCCAATGCGGCCAAACCAACTGCCCATTCACGTTGTAATGCAATATGTGACCATTTATCCTTGCCACGAAACTGACCAATAATGTACGTTGCGCTATTTTTTGCTGAGGTATTTTGGTTGCTGGTATGTTCAATTAAACGCTCTAGCTCTTTTTCCACAGCAGTAAGATAAGCATCCTCCAACCGAGGTGTTTCTCCTATACGCTGTAGCAACAGTTCTCTGGCTTGTTCTGGGACACCTTGGTTTGCTGCCTTTTGCGCTTGTTGTTGTTGTTTTTCTGCATCACTGAGTTTCTGTTTGAGTTGCCCCCAAGTGTGTTGTAACTGCCCTTTCTGTTCCTGTAGTTGTTTTAATTCCTCTTTTGCAAGCTCCCAACGTTGTCGAGCTTGTTCAATATTGGTATCTGCCTGTTGTAAATGCTGCAAGTCATTGCTGGTCTGTTGCTGGCGCTCTGTCCAATAAGGAATATTTATCATATCCCATTGGTAACGTAACATTCGCTCCCACAAACTCTTATGCTGTGTTACCTGATCTAACACCTTACGCGATTGTGCAACACTCAAGGCATACTGTTCCAACTGTACCTCAAGTTGTTTCGCTTCATGCTTTAATAAATTTAAACGTGAAGTATTGGAAAATCCCAAACACCAAATTTTTCGATCATCAATCCGCTGTTGATCTTTTTTCTCAAAACGACCTTGCTCACGATGAATTAAGCCCTGTTGTGTCATAGAAAAAGGCGTTGTATTCATGATTGTTGTATCTGCCACACATTGCAGATCAAAGCGAAGCAGATGTTGTTTTAACCAATCACGATATGGATGCTCTCGCCAAACCAATTTCCGCAGAAAACCATTTTCTTTAAAATACACACTTTCTGTAGCATCAAGATGGATCACCTGTAAACGCACATGGGTTTTATTATGACGCGCATTCACCCATTGAGTGACCATCGAATAACGATCTTTCGGCACCAATAACGTTGTTTTTAAACCACCTAATGCTCGTTCAATTGCGCCTTGCCAGATTTTTTCAGCCTCTTTTACATCAATGAGCTCACCAATAAACATTAATTCATGTTCATCAAAATCTAAGTGCTGTCTAAGCTCATCTCTTAAACGCAATAAATGTACATCATGAATATTACTATTAGGTCTGGTTTCTATTTCCTGAATATCGCTTTGAGTTTCTTTCAGTTGCTGTTGCGTTTGTGCGTATTTGCTACTGACTTGAGCAAACTCATCTTGTCGTTGGGTTTTCTCTTGCCCAATATTTAGAAGCTGCTCATGGGCTATTTTTTGGTTATCAATTAAATTTTGCTCGGTTAAATCATCTTGCAATTGTAATTGCTGAGCATCTTCCTGATAGCGCGATGCCTCTATGGTTAATTGCTTTAACTGACGCTGTATCAGTTCTAGCTCTTTTTGTAAGTTTTCAATCCGATTACCGCCTACTTGTAAATAGTCTTCATGGCAGCGCTCTTGTCGTTTTTCCGCATCATGTTCTTGTTGTTCTAATTGCTTAAACTGCGTATGTAATCGCTGTATCTCTTGCTCCAGCTGATGTATTTTTTCAGTCCAAAACTGAACATACAATTCACCTAAATATGCAGGAAAAGCTTGTTTTTCGAGCTGTAGATTATTCAGTTGCAGAGTTAACGCTGTTATTTGAACAGCTAACTCAGGTAATTTCTGTAAATGTAGGACTTGTTCACGCGCATCTACCAAATGCTTATAGTTTGCCTCTAAGTCAGCAAACTCATTTACTGCAGTCTGTGCCAAAGCACGAACCTGGCTTGGTTCTAAAACCAACTCGCGAATTAATTTAGTCAAATCATCAATTTTCTTTAAGCCTAAAGCACGTGATAACAACGCAGGTGCATTTTTATTATCCATAAATAAATATTTACGATACATCTCCTGATAGTCTTCAAATTTGCTATCAAAATAATGCACGCGTGCATCTGTTTTAGGATTAAAATGTTGTTTTAGCTGGCGAGTATTACCGTCTGCAAATTTTTCTAACACTTCAGTCAGTTGCACATTACGACTTGCAATCATATATAAACGATTCACTTCACTCAGCGAATGTTGACCTTGTCCAACCCAAAACAATCCAATTAAAGTAATCATCGAACCGTCATCAGCGGTATATAGCGCTCTTAATGCTGTTGTCACTGCTTTTTCACGCTTATTTTTTACTCGCGTTCCAGCCCCATCATGTTCTGAACCAAAACTACCACGCATATAAGAGAGTAATGTACGGTCTGAGCGATCGCCCTGCGCAGCTGCTACGTTAAAACTAGCTTTACTTGCAGGTTGTAACAATGCCATTAAACCATCAATAAAGGTAGATTTACCTGCACCATTATCTCCCGTAATAAGTGTCCCTTCAGGATCAATACGTGCGGTATGCAAGTTATGGAAGGAGCCCCAGTTAAATACTGAAATTTCTGACAAGCGAATTTGGCCTTGTGCAAATAAAGTTGAGAGGGTCATTTCTTGCATGATGATTCTCCATATTCTTGTTCGGATTGCTGCAACTTGGCCTTTGCTGCTAATTGTTGATATTCAGATAATAAACTTTGTAAAAACTCGGCATTCACGACATAGCGGATAATTGGCGTAATTTCATAACGCCCTTCTTCACCACGCAGTCCCGTTAATACTTTTTTCTCAATAAATTTTTCTAATGCTGCATTTAGCTTTTTACGATCTTTGCTGTCATGATTCGTTAAAGGAATAAATGGAATTAAACTGCTCTGGATTCGCTCAACATCAATAATAATTTTTTGCTCACCCGCAGTTTCCCGCTCCTGATAATACTTCCGCAAAATAAGTAAAATTAAGGTGTCATATACAGTCAAAGTTCGTTTTCGTATCAGTACAGGAAAATCATCCAAAGGCTGGTTCTCATCTTCCTGTTCATCCTGAATACTTTTGAGATTGATGATATAAGCCACCCCTTGCTTGGCATCCAAAACCAACTGGATATAAACCTCTGCCAAATGTCTACGAATTTCCGCTTCATATCGGCACAATAAATCAAAAAGTTTTAAGTTTTCTGCTGCAAGAATAACCCCTTGACGCATGAGATAGACCAATACGCGTCGGGCTGCATGTGGCATAAGCGCATCTGTATCACGATCCTGAGCATGCTCCATCTCTGTTTGATTATCTGCATGTTGTTCCTCTGCCCCAGTTGTAGGAAACGAATCTTCTACAGGCTGATTAGCTTGGATTTCTATATTTTTCTCTGAATTTGAAGATGGTCTGCGTACCATTTCAAAGAAGTTGTCATGCTGTTGTATCTTATTTTCTGATTGCATCTCGATCTCCTTAAAGTGCCAGCTCATCTATATTTTTGGGAAATAAATCTGCACTCAAGTAATACACTGGAATACTGGCCTGCAAATGCACACCTGAACGATCCTTAAGTTCAACTTGCTCGGTATGCTGCATTTGTGGTGCTTTAATGGCTTTTGCTATACGCAAATAAGCAACAAGTTCTTCAAGCCCCGCTTGTAAAGGATGTTCATGTGTTAAGTGGGCAATACTCATCACTCCTTTCTGTGCGAGCGTTTGATATACTTTTTCAGCAACAGCACGAACCCGTACATTGTCTAAGTACTTCAGCATCTGATCACTAGGTTCAGTCTTGTTTTGTTGTTCTTCGACCTCACGTGTATCCATATGTTCTGTGGGACTTTTTAAAGCAAGACTTTCAGGCGAATTCAGCTGGATGGAACCCACGGCTAAATCCACTTGTACTTCTGTTTTTAAATCACACTCCGATTCCAACAATGCCACTGCATTTTTTTCTAATTCCGACAACAACTGATCAATCAAACGGTTTTCCAATGCTGCACCACTTTCAATATAAGCTCTCAAACCTTCTTCTGTACGACGTCGGACTTGGAAAACTCGGCTACTTTCGCGTCCTAACTCACGCATTAACTGACCTAAATATTTACGTTGAGATTCGCTTAATTGTTGTGCAATAGGATGATTCAAAATACTGCGTAACTGCTCTCTAAACTCAGTAGAACGATCTTGATCCTGAAGTAATTGACAAAACCCATCAAAAGCACTGCCTGCATCACTTTGGGCAAGCAACTGCTCTTTTTCCATTAAGCTCAGCAATACTTCTCCACGTGAATAAGCACCACTAATCATATCTAGACGCAACTCTTTATCTCGTAGACGAATCTCATCTTCGACCCGTCTAAAATCGCCTGTAAGAATGGAAGCAAGTTGATAAATTTCTCGTATTCTTTCTTTTTGTTCTGATTCTTCTAATTGTGTAACAACACCCGCCAACAAAGCATCTATTTCATTTTGAATCACTAATTTTTTTTGTTCGAGCAACTCCACTCGTTCTTCAATATTTTCACTCAATGCGACCACAAAATCACGAACCGCATCCTGCACAATTCTTAAATGTGATGCTGTGGTATGGGTTGCTCGCTCATCCAAGCCCTGACAAAAACGTAATACGGTTTCGCTAATATCCGTTTTACTCAGCTTGCCATCTATTTCTCTGAGCCAGCCTGAATGAATCCAATGATTTAAATAATGCGCTGCATTATTTTCTGTCTGCCAAATACCCTGCTCACGACTAGATTTAATCAACTCATCCAAGACATTTCTTGCACGGCCATAAGGGACTTCATTTTGTTCTGCAAATAAGTCAACAATGAACGCTAAAATATGTGGTGCGTTATCTGCTCTTAATAATTTCCAAATTGAGTTTTCATGATATAAACGCCGATACTTGGCCTGTAACCCTAGAATATTCATGCCATTCCACATCATCTGTATGATGGTTATTTATTCTACAGTTATTTTTTAATCACCCAAGCAAATTACCAAGCAAGACGACACGAGTTGTCGCATAAAGTAAGATGATATAAACAATCACCTTACTTCATCGAAAAAAATAAAAAACAAACCTTATCTAACTTCTTTGTGTACAGTGACAGTAACCTTAACCTACCTCTCCCCATACACCGTTGCAATCAAATGCTCCACCACTTGCGGCTCAGCCAAAGTCGAAGTATCTCCTAAACTATCCAATTCATTCGCTGCAATTTTCCGCAAAATACGGCGCATGATTTTACCTGAGCGGGTTTTAGGTAAAGCAGGTGCCCAATGCAGCGCATCAGGCGTTGCCACAGGCCCCAAAATTTTGCGAACCCAATTGACTAATTCTTCACGCAATTCCTCTGACTCGGGTGTACCAACTTGCAAAGTTACAAAGGTGCAAATCCCCTGTCCTTTAATCTCATGGGGCATACCCACCACTGCCGCTTCAGCCACAGCTTCATGCGCTACTAGGGCACTTTCAATTTCCGCAGTACCTAAACGGTGCCCCGAAATATTCAAGACATCATCCACACGCCCTGTAATCCAGTAATAGCCATCTTCATCACGGCGTGCACCATCTCCTGTAAAATACGCACCCGGATAGGTCGAAAAATACGCTTCAATAAAACGTGCAGGGTCGCCCCAAATACCGCGCATTTGCCCTGGCCATGAATCTTTCATAATTAAATTGCCTTCGGTCGCGCCTTCCAGTTCATTACCTTCGGCATCGACAATAGCAGGTTGCACGCCAAATAATGGGCGGGTTGCCGAACCGGGTTTCAGTGGCGTTGCACCCGGCAATGCTGAAATTAATATGCCCCCAGTTTCGGTTTGCCACCATGTATCTACAATTGGGCAACGTCCTTCACCTACTACGTTGTAATACCAGTTCCATGCTTCAGGATTAATTGGCTCACCGACTGAACCAAGTAAACGCAAGCTGCTGCGGTCACTTTCACGTACAAAACGATCTCCCTCTCGCATCATGGCGCGAATGGCAGTCGGCGCGGTATATAAAATGGTGATGTTGTGTTTATCAACAATATGCCCTGTGCGCGCCCAGCTTGGATAGTTCGGCACCCCTTCAAACATCACGGTAGATGTACCATTCGACAATGGCCCGTATAAGACATAAGAATGCCCTGTAATCCAGCCTACATCTGCGGTACACCAAAACACATCATCCTGTTTCAGGTCAAAGACTTCTCGGAACGTGCTATTCACATAGGTCAAATAACCGCCTGTGGTATGCAAAACACCTTTGGGTTTTCCAGTCGAACCCGAAGTATATAAAATGAATAATGGGTCTTCGGCATTCATCGGCTCGGGTGGGCAGATGTCATTGACCGACATAATTTCCATGTGATACCACACGTCGCGTTCAGGTAACATCTCAATAGGATTTCCTGTACGGTGCACCACAATCACATTTTGCACACAGTCGGTACCTGCTACTTTTAGAGCAGCATCAACATTGGCTTTTAAATAAATTGGCTTGCCACCACGCATGGCCGAGTCTGCAGTGACAATTAACTTGGCCTGACAGTCTTCAATTCGGCTAGCCAAAGCATCGGGAGAAAAACCACCAAAAACCACACAATGCACTGCACCAATCCGCGCGCAGGCTAGCATGGCAATCGCAGCTTCGGAAACCATTGGCATGTACAGCACCACCCGATCACCTTTTTGCACCCCGTTCTTTTTCAGCACGTTGGCAAAACGACAGGTTTCATCATGCAAAGAAGCAAAAGAAACCACTTTATGCCGAGATGGATGATCTCCTTCCCAAATAATTGCAGGTTTATGCGGATGTTCTTTTAAATGACGGTCTAAGCAATTGGCACTGACATTCAGTTGCCCATCGGCAAACCATTCAATTTTAAAATGCTCGGGGTCAAAGTTGGTATTTTTGACTTGGGTAAAAGGTTTAATCCAATCTAAGCGTTGGGCCTGCTCTGCCCAATAAGTATCAGGGTCATCTATAGATTGTTGATAGCGTTGAAAATATTCTGCCTCAGTGGTGCGGGCAGTCTTTTTAAATTCATCTGGAACAGGATATACGTCTTTCATCTGCTACTTCCTTGATGTTCTTGCATCTCATCACGAGATGTATGCCACGTTATTGATTATTATTTCTGCATATTCACAGTATGAACTTTCTTTTTTATGGCTCACCATTCGGCTTTAGTCGCATAAATTTTATACAAACAATAGCATGCCAAAGCGTTGATCGAATGCCATATTCTTGCATTCATACTTTCAGGTTTACATTCCACTGTACTGCGCATTGCATTATTTTTAAAGAAAATATCGTCTAATAACCGTGAGTATTAACATTTTTTTACGCAGCCAATCATTCATACCTGCGACCCTGTCTTACAGATAAAACCACATACAACTCGCAGTTTAAATGCTACAAAATAGTACGCTCATCACTTCTATCCAAGTTGTCTAAAATACTGGCAAGTAAGCATTGCTCATTAACCAAATTGAGTTTTTCAGGCAAAATAGTCGCTTCATTTTGAATTCGGAATTATCGTGGCAGAATCCAAACCCTCACTCAGTGAAGTTTCTGAAAACACCAGTCAGCTGTTGCAGGAAGCCACTGAAAAAACCACGCAAACCGTGATCAATCATACGGCCAAGTACAATGACGCCTACTCCACCATCGACAAAATTATGGAAGGATTTTGGGAACGTGTGCCGTATTTGATGATTGCAGCCGTGGTGCTGATTCTGTTTTGGCTGCTTGCCCGACTGTTTAAATGGTTTATTCGCAAGACCCTGAACAATCGTTCCTATACCCGACAAAATTTGGTTTTGGTGCTGAATCGGGTCGGTAGCTCTGCAATTATTTTCTTTGGTTTTCTAATTGCGATGGTGATTGCAATTCCAGGTTTTACCCCAAGCCAACTGATGAGTGCTTTAGGTCTAGGCTCCGTGGCAATTGGTTTTGCTTTTAAAGATATTTTCCAGAATTTATTATCGGGTGTGCTCATTTTGATTGGAGAACCATTTAAAATTGGTGATGACATCATCGTGAATAATATGGAAGGTACGGTAGAAGATATTCAGATTCGTGCCACCTTCCTGCGCTCTCCCGATGGGCGTCGAATCGTGATTCCAAATGCTACGGTGTATACCAGTGCCGTAACGGTCAATACGGCTTATACCCGTCGTCGTTGCGAGTTTGTGGTCGGTATTGGTTATGAAGATGACGTACAAAAAGCCAAAGATATTATTTTGGCCATTTTAGACCGTGACATAAAAATCTTGAGCCAACCTGCATTTAGCGTCAATGTCACTGCCTTGGCCGATTTTTCGATTAATTTAAATGTGCGTTGGTGGGTAAATACGACGGAAACCACCACTTCAGCATCCATCAGTGAAGTGCAAGAACGGGTAATTGCCGCTTTTGCCGAACATCACATTTCGATTCCTTATCCTGTGCAGGAAGTGAAAGTTTATCGTGGTGATGCAGCAGTCAATGAAGATGATTCAGCCCGCACTAAACAAACGCCCTAAAACATAAGCAATCACAGTTTCAGTACGAATAATACGGTTGCCCAAGTGCCGCGCTTGGCAGCCGTTTTTTTCGAGCAAATCAATTTCGTAGGGAATAAATCCACCTTCTGGGCCAATCACAATACTGCATGGATGTTGGATGGCATGTGGCATAGCTTGATCGGTATAAGGATGCGCCACATAAGCAGAACAATCGGCAGAAATCAAACCAGGTAAAACATCTTCCACAAAGGGTTTAAAGCGTTTATAAAGTTGGATCTCAGGTGCAATGGTATCGCCTGCTTGTTCCAAGCCCAAAGTTACATATTGATCGAGCTGCTGCAAAAATGGCGTTTGCCAATAGCTTTTATCAACCCGATAGCTGTGCAGTAAAATAATTTTTTCCACACCTAACGTCACGCTATCCATAATTAAACGACGCAATACTTTGGGGCGCGGCAAAGCCACAATCAGGGTCACAGGCAGTTTTTTTGGGACAGCTTCTTCATGCAGGGCTTTGACTTGAATTCGCTGCTCGCTGACTTCCACCACTTCGGTCAAATAACGCTTGCCACCACGAATCCCGACTTTCAAGGTGTCACCGACTTGCACACCAACATGCGTATGCAAATGCTGCACTTGCCGCTGGGTGCTAATAGACCACACTTCATTTGTGGTCTGTCGCGGGTCAAGCAAAACGATATTCATATTTAAAGATACTGATTAATCACGTGAATATGCTCAGTTAAAGAGCCACGATTTTTATACATAATCACTTGAGCATTTTGATTCAGCTGTGCACGTAACGCAGGTTCAAACAACAATTGCGTTAACGTATTTACAGCTTGTTCAGCATTTTCGACCACATACACGGCTTCTGCTGCAACAAACTCATCCACAATACTTTGAAAGTTAAAATAATTTTTGCCCAATACCGTGGCGACATTTAAGGCCAAAGGCTCTAAAATATTATGCCCACCGCCAGGTTCATTCAGCGAACCACCGACATAACAGGCCTGACTTAAGGCGTACCACAACCACATTTCACCCATGCTATCGGCTAAATACACTTGTGTTTCAGGTTGAATCGCTTCAGCCAAGCTACGGCGCTGCATATTAAGTTGCAGTTTTTGTACCTGCATAGCCACTTCATCAAAACGCTCTGGATGGCGCGGCACAACAATACATAACAGTTCAGGATGCTGTGCGAAATAAGGTTTCAGTGCAGTCAATAATTGCTGTTCTTCAGGCGCATGGGTACTGGCAAGGGTAATAATTTTGCGATGTACCAATTGCCATGTCTGTTGCAACTGCGCGGCTTGCTCTACAAAATCTTCTGGTGCAGTAATATCAAATTTAATATTACCCACCACTTTTGTACGCTCGGCAGGCATCCCCAATGCAATAAAACGCTGCTGTGTGGCAGGGTCTTGCGCCAAAAGTTGCTGCAATTTTTGCAACATGCCGCGAGTTAATCCTTTAACTTTGGCATAACCTTTGGCCGATTTTTCCGAAAGCCGCGCATTAATCAACAAACACGGGACTTGAAAATGCTGCGCCTGATCAATCAAATTAGGCCACAATTCTGTTTCGACCAGTGCCAATAATTTAGGCTGATATTTCTGATAAAACTCACGAATTAAATGTACCTGATCGGCAGGTAAATACACAGCTTGAAATAAATCTAAATACGGTGCTTTTAAAAATAATGATTTGGCGCGTGCCTGCCCTGTTTTGGTGGTATTGGTGACTAAAACAGGATGCCCCGCTTTTAAATAATGTTCAATTAGAGGTTGCGCGGCATTGGTTTCTCCCACCGACACCACATGAAACCAAATGGCATGTAAATTTTTAGCGGGCTGAAATGGGCCAAAACGCTCAAGCAGTTCTTGTTGTAATTGCTCAGGATGTTCGGCACGTTTACGAATACGTGACTGATAAATCGGTTTTAACAGCGCCAAGGCTGCGTTATACCAAAATGGAGTAGCCAAAAGATGCGCCCCAAAGAAAGATTATCGGCAAAATATAACAGAGCCACACGCGCATGTTAATTGCATGTGGCGCTATACTGGCTTTTATTCTACAGCGTGTTGTGTTTCCGCCAAAGTTGGATAATCGATATAGCCTTCTGCAACGGCTGTACCAATCATGTTTTCCAGCTTGAGTTCGTTTAAAGGTACATCTGCCAATAAACGCTCATACAAGTCTGGATTGGCAATATACGCCTTACCAAATGACACCGCATCGGCCTTGCCCGAAGCCAATAATTCCACGGCATCAGCACGACTTAAACGCATGTTCGCGATATATGGCACACCGCCTGAACGTACTTTCATTTCTTGGGAAATGCTGTCTTCGGCTAAATATTCGCGGGTAAAGAAAAAGGCGATTTTACGCTGCCCCAATTGCTGCATGACATAGCCAAAGGTTTCACGTGGATCATCATCTCCCATGTCGTGCTCATCGCCACGTGGTGCTAAATGCACACCGACTCGACCTGCGCCCCAGACTTCAATTAAGGCGTCCATCACTTCTAACAAGAAACGCGCACGATTTTCAACCGAACCACCGTATTCATCGTCACGTTGGTTGGTTTTGCTTTGCAGGAATTGATCAATCAAATAACCATTGGCTGCATGCAACTCTACCCCATCAAATCCTGCTTCTTTGGCACGGATGGCGGCTTGTTTATATTGCTCGGTAATGGTGTGGATTTCTGCAATTTCTAAGGCACGTGGCAACACATATTCACGTTTAGGACGCAACAAACTGACATAACCCGCTTGTTGTACCGCACTTGCCGATACTGGTGTTGCGCCATTGAGTAAATTTGGATGTGAAACACGACCTACATGCCACAGTTGCGCCACAATCAAACCACCTTTGGCATGCACGGCATCGGTAACGAGTTTCCAACCCTGCACTTGAGCATCGGTAAACAATCCTGGGGTATTTAAATAACCATTGGCTTCTTCAGAAATTACCGTTGCTTCTGAAAGAATCAAACCTGCACTGGCACGCTGTACATAATATTCTGCCATCATTGGCGTTGGAACACGGTCATCGCTGGCGCGGCTACGGGTTAAAGGTGCCATCACCACACGGTTTTTTAGATGCAGATCACCCAAAACTAAAGGAGAGTCTAATTCAGCCATTTTTGCCTCTAATCTCACAGTTAAAGTGAGTGTTTTAAATATTCGACATATTGCTGAATGAGTGCTTCATTACGAGAAAAATACGACCATTGTCCATATTTTTCTGCACGAATAAGACCTGCCTGTTGCAGTACCGATAAATGATTTGACATGGTCGATTGCGACACGTTGCCCAAACGCTCAATGTGTCCTGCACATACGCCACGCTTAAAGTCGCCACACTCATCTACCGACAAAAATTGTTCTGGTGCTTTTAACCATTCTAAAATTTGCCGACGGGTAGGATTGGCTAAGGCTTTAAAGATTAAATCGACATCCATCATTCAGACACATATTCGTAAATATAAGCCCAATTCAGCAGCTGCTTTTAATATATCGTATTTTTTCGATATTAATATCGTTTTTTTACGATTTATATAATTTTTTAAGCAACTTCACTGAATTGGGCAGGCTCATTAGGATCTTACAGACCGTAACTTATAGACCCTGCTTTAAACTGGCTTCAATAAACTTGTCTAAATCACCATCTAAAACCGCACCTGTATTTGAAGTTTCCACGCCTGTACGCAAGTCTTTAATACGTGAATCATCCAATACATAAGAGCGAATTTGGCTGCCCCAACCAATATCAGACTTCGAGTCTTCTAAAGCTTGAGCCGCCTCATTACGTTTACTCATTTCCAGTTCATACAACTTAGCACGTAACTGTTTCCACGCATGGTCACGGTTGGCGTGTTGCGAACGCTGGTTCTGACATGCCACCACAATACCTGTAGGTGCGTGGGTTAAACGTACCGCAGAGTCAGTTTTGTTAATGTGCTGACCACCCGCACCTGAAGCACGGTAAGTATCGGTACGAACATCGGCAGGGTTAATATCAATTTCAATGTTGTCATCAACTTCTGGCGAAACAAACACCGCAGAGAATGACGTATGACGACGGTTACCTGAGTCAAATGGCGATTTACGCACTAAACGATGCACGCCCGATTCGGTACGCAACCAACCATACGCATATTCACCTTCAACGCGAATAGTCGCAGATTTAATCCCTGCTACATCACCATCCGACTCTTCCATCAATTCTGCTTTAAAGCCGTGACGTTCAATCCAACGCATATACATACGCAACAGCATCGATGCCCAGTCTTGTGCTTCTGTACCACCCGAACCTGCCTGAATTTCGACATAGCATGGGTTTGGATCCATTGGATTGCTGAACATACGGCGGAATTCTAATTTCGCCAGTTCTTCTTCTGCAGAAGTCAATTCAGACTGCACATCCACCAATAAATCTTCATCATCGGCTTCAACGGCTAAATCCAGCATGGCTTGGGCATCTTCTAACTGGGTCGCCAAACCTTCTAGAACATGAATCACGTTTTCAAGCTCGCCCTTTTCTTTGGCCATGGCTTGCGCACGACTTTGATCATTCCAGATTGCAGGATCTTCTAACTCGCGGAGAACCTCTTCTAAACGCTCTTTTTTCAGATCGTAGTCAAAGATACCCCCGTAGTGTTTGACCACGTTCGTTCAAGTCTTTTAATTGGTTTAGATAAGGATTAATTTCCACGTAAATTCTCTCAATTAACAATGAAGCTTATTAACTGATAATTTTAGCACAGACATGTTCTGGCATTTCTATCCTGCTGTAAATTCCAGCATAACTTTTCAGCTTTTATAAGTTGAATGCTAAATGTGGTTAAAAATAAAGATCGCTTTAAACTTTTAAAGTGAAAGCCTGATGATATCCAACCTAAAATAGCATGCACGATTAACACGGATATTTATCTTAATGGCCGATCTATCGCCCTGATTTTTTGCCTGACACATTCAGCTGAAAACATGCTTAAAAAGTGGTGTATGGTAATTGCTTCAACCCGCCAAAATAAAACAAAGATGAAACAAGTTTGATGATTTAATGATCAACTTTAGTAAAATTCACAAAATACACATAGTTTTAATAAAACAAAACATTTAATTATTTCATTTTTATTTCAATCACTTAAACTCAAAATATTACACAAATTTACGCTTGTAACAAAGCGGCAACTTTCCTGTGATTGACGCTGATTTTTTTTCGCCTAGACTAAAAGTTGTAACAAAAAGTTTAACTGTTAACCAGATTTCAGAGGGGTACTTTCCATGAAAAAATTAGCAATCGCATCAGCCCTACTTTCAGCTTTGGCTATCACTGGTACTGCGAACGCATACCAAGCTGAAATTGGTGCATCAGCAGGACTGATTGATCCAGACAACGGCAGTTCAAGCGGTTCATTCGGTGTAGATGGTACTTATTACTTTAACCCTGTACAAACCCGTAATGCACCTTTGGCAGAAGCAGCGTTCCTTGATCGTGCTAGCAACGTAAATGCCAAATACCAATATGACGAAGTTGGCGACAATGAAGCGCATACTTACGGCGTAGGTGCAGAGTACTTTGTACCGAATTCAGACTTTTACTTAAGTGGTAATGTGAGCGGTCATGACTTGAAAGACAATGATGACCTAAACAATGATTTAACCACCTATGGTGCAGAAGTTGGTTATTTACCAGCACCAGGCTTGTTAATCGCAGCAGGTCTTAAAGGTTGGGATAATGACCGTGATGATGGTGTAGACCCGACTTTACGTGCTAAATACGTAACTACACTTTCGAATGGTAAAGACATCAACCTTGAAGCAGGTGCTGCTTTTGGTGATCTCGATGAATACAATCTTGCTGCGGATTACTTCATTGATAAAACGCTAAGTGTAGGTGTCGATTATTACAGCAACGATATCAACGATAATGATGAGTTTGGTGTGAGTGCACGTAAATTCTTTACACCACAAGTCAGTTTGGAAGGTCGTGTAGGCTTTGGTGAAGTTGGTAATGCTGACTACAACCGCTTTGGTGTCGCTGCGAAATATCGCTTCTAAGCTTAAGTCTAATTCCTTACTCAAATAGCACCCTTCTTCGGAAGGGTGCTTTTTTATGCACTAAAATAAAGCAGTTAGGTAGAAATAGTGCATTGACGTGCTGAGTATTTTCCGTACAATCAGCAACAACTGTAACAAAACAGTCATATTTCTATAACAGAGGGAATCTCAATAATGTTTAAAAAACTTGCGCTTGCAACTGCTCTTCTAGCTGGTTTAAGTACTGCTCATGCGTATCAATTTGAAATCAATGGGGGTTATGAAAACACTGATTTAGAAGAAAGCAGTGATTTAGATACATTCTTTATTAATGGCAAATATTATTTAAATGGTGTTCAAGTCAAAAATGCACCTTTAGCTGAAGCTGCTTTTTTATCTAAAGCAAGCAATATCGGTTTAGGTTACGTTAATTCTAACCTTGATGTCACTGATGTTGAGCTTGAAATCGATAGCGTTGGTATTTCTGGTGAATTCTTTATTCCAAATACTCAATTCTACGTATCAGGAAAATTAAACCGTTCTGAAATTACAATCGAAGATGATGAAGATTCGATCTCGGCAGACAACACAGGTTATGCACTGGAAGTGGGTTATTTACCAATCAATGGTTTGTTATTAGCAGCTGGTGTTGCAAAAGAAAATATTGACCCAATCCAAGCAAGCCAAATCGGTTTTATCAACAGCTTTACAAATGTTTGGACTGCTGAAGATGATACTATTGCAACACTTCGCGCAAAATATGTCACTCAAATTGGTAACTATTATACTAATTTTGAAGGTGCAACCTATTTTGCAGATGAAACAGTATATCGTCTAGGTGCAGACCTTTATATCGACCCAACTTTAAGCGTTGGTGTTTCTTTTGCAGATTCAACAGAAGAAGATTTTGATACTATCTTTAATGTACGTGCACAAAAATTCTTTACCCCAGCATTTGCTGTAGGTGTGAATTACACGACAACTGATGGTGCGGACTCTTACGGCATCAATGGTACATTCCGCTTCTAATCCCTTACATTAAAAGCAAAAAAATCCGCTCAAATTTGAGCGGATTTTTTTATTTGGATTACTGCTCCAAATGCACAATCTGCAGTTGTAAACTAACATTGCCATTAAACACATTGCGCTCTAACTCATAAACCAAACGCACATCATCCCGCATCGGGTTAAATTCAAATTTATCTTTAGCACCAAACGCAATCGCATCAACCACTTGCCCATTGTCCAATGCCAAACGCAATTTTAAATGACTGTCCTTCAACCATCTAAAATCAACCACTTTAAACCGTCCCTCAAACACAGGCTGCGGAAACTTTTGTCCCCACGGCGCCAACTGCTGCAATAAATCTACCGTGTGTAAATCAAAAGCTTCTTGCGGCAATTCACCATCTGTCCATAGCACAGCATGAAATAAATCCGCATCCATTTGCGCAATGATCTGTTCAAAGACCTGTTTAAATTCTGCAAAGTGCGCCTTTTGAATGGTCAAACCTGCCGCAGCCGCATGCCCACCAAAATGACTAACCAAGTGTGGATATTGTTCTGCAACCAATTCTATAGTGTCACGTATGTGAATCCCCTCAATTGAACGAGCAGAGCCTTTAATATGCTCACCATCTTCATCGGCAGCAAATACAATCGCAGGGCGATGAAACTGTTCTTTTAAGCGTCCTGCGACAATTCCAATCACACCTTGGTGCCAATGTTCTTCAAACAGGATCAAGGCATGCGGTAAATCGCTTTGATCTAACTGCAGCTTTTCCAACTCTGCCAGCGCATCCTGTTTAATTTGCCCTTCAACCTGACGGCGTTCCTGATTCAAAGCATTTAACTGACGCGCCAAAGCATAAGCACTTTGCATATCCGCTGCCAGTAAACACTCGATTCCAATGTCCATGGTTTCCATGCGCCCTGCAGCATTGATACGTGGCCCCAAGACAAAACCCAAATCCTGCGCTTTGAGCTGTGCGGGTTCACGTCCTGCCAAATCCAGCAATGCGCTAATCCCAGGACGACATAAATTCTGCTGTATCCGTTTCAAGCCTGCATCCACCAAAATACGGTTGTTATAATCCAGACTAGCGACATCGGCATAGGTGCCCAAGGCCACCAAATCTAAATATTGCGTTAAATTTGCAGCAGATTTACCCTGTTTTTTACGCTGACTGGATAAGTTGGCCAACACATAAAATGCCACGCCCACACCTGCCAAGGCTTTACTTGGGAAATCACAACCCAATTGATTCGGATTCACCACAGCCTCTGCATTTGGAGTGGCTTTTGTGGTGAGGTGGTGATCGGTAATGATGACCTGCATCCCCAAAGCTTGCGCACGCTCCACACCTTCATGACTGGAAATTCCGTTATCTACCGTAATTAATAAATCAGGTGCATAACGCTCAAAAGCCAAATCGGCAATGGCGGGGGTTAAGCCATAACCATATTTAAAACGGTCAGGTACTAAATACTGCACGTGTGCGCCCATTTCGCGCAATGCCAAAATCATAAGTGTGGTACTGGTCGCGCCATCGGCATCGTAATCGCCCACAATTACAATTTTTTTCTGCTGATCAATCGCCTGATCCATCAGCTGAATTGCTTCTGGTAGACCTTTCATGCTTGGAGCAAGCAAGTGCTTCAGTTTAAGTTCCAGCTCCTGCTCAGACGCAACGCCACGGCGCGCTAAAATTTGGGCAACAAATGTAGAGACGCCCTGAAAGTTTTCAGGGCGTGTAAGTAAAGGTCTTTGCTTTATTAGAATTTTTGACATAATTTCCAGTCATTTAAGGCATCAAGCGTTGTAGTTTCCAGTCACCTTCAATTTTTTCATAAGCTAAGCGGTCATGCAAACGGTTCGGACGGCCTTGCCAAAATTCGTAATAATCAGGCTGCAAGCGGTAGCCACCCCAAAATACGGGTTTTTGCAATTCAGATTGATCACCCACTTGGGCATGCAAGTCTTGGAAACGCGCCTGTAGTTCTTCACGACTGGCAATCACACCACTTTGCGGAGTGCTAATATGCGCAGCGATCTGATTATCACGCGGGCGTTTGTGATAATACGCAGTCGATTCTTGCTCATCAATTTTTTCGACATAGCCACTGACACGAATCTGACGTTCCAGTTCAGGCCAGTAAAATAACAATTCAGCATAAGGATTGGCCGCTAAATCCAACCCTTTTTGACTGTCATAATTGGTATAAAAGTCATAGCCTGCTTCGGTGGCTCCACGCAGCAACACAGTACGCACATGCGGACGACCTTGCGCATTGGCAGTCGCCAATGACATCGCATACGGTTCATGCAGCTTGGCTTCTAAGGCATGGTTAAACCAATTCAAAAACTGAATATGCGGATTGGCACTGACCTGTGCTTCTAGCAATTCACCTTTTTGGTAACTTAAACGCAGCTCACTTAAATCTTTAATTAAATCACTCACGATTTACCCCCCTTTTAGACGGCATGACGACGTACAGCATCTGCTAAATCTTTCGCCATTGCCTTCACTTCAGCCAAATCATCACCTTCCACCATGACACGAATCACAGGTTCAGTGCCCGATTTACGAATCAATAAGCGTCCACGACCTTTCAGCTGTTCCGTAGCACGGTCAAACTCTTCCACCAAGGCAGGAACGGTATACGGATCAAACATATTTGCTAAGCGCACGTTTTCCAGCACATTTGGCAACAGTTTAAAATCTGCCACCAATTCATGTAGGGCTTTATTTTGTTCGACCATCACCGTTAACACTTGCAAGGCAGCAATAATTGCATCACCTGTGGTGCTCTTGTCCAAAGTCAAAATATGCCCCGATGGCTCACCACCAATAACCCAGCCATTTTCTTCCAGACCTTGTAGCACGTAACGGTCACCGACATTGGCACGGAGTAATGGTACTTGGGCTTTTTCTAACGCCAATTCCAGCGCCATATTGCTCATTAACGTCCCAACAATACCTGCAGGTTTTTTCGAGCCTTGTGTGGCAAGAATATATAAAATGTGGTCACCATCAATTTGCTTGCCTTGACTATCCACCAAAATCACACGGTCTGCATCACCATCAAATGCAACACCCAAATCCGCCTGATGCTCAAGCACTGCTTTTTGCAAACTTTCAGGATGGGTTGAGCCGCAATTTTCGTTGATGTTTAAACCATTTGGCTCATTGTGAATGGCAATCACTTTCGCACCTAATTCACGGAATACCGCAGGGCCAACATTGTAGGCAGCACCATTGGCGCAATCGACCACAATGGTGAGGTCATTTAAATCTAAATGATATGGAAAGGTCGATTTACAAAACTCGATGTAACGCCCATTGGCATCTTTAACACGAACGCTTTTACCCAAGTTGGCCGTATCTTCAATTTTTAATTCTTGCTGCAATTCTTGGTTAATTTCTTCTTGCAAGGCATCTGGCAGCTTTTTCCCTTCGCCCGAGAAAAATTTAATCCCGTTATCAAAATACGGATTATGCGATGCTGAAATCACAATGCCTAAACTGGCATGCAAAGCGCGGGTTAAGTGCGCAATAGCGGGCGTCGGCAATGGGCCGAGCAAATGCACATAGACACCTGCGGCATTTAAACCCGCTTGTAATGCTGCTTCTAAAATATAGCCTGAAAGACGTGTATCTTTACCTAATACCACAATAGGTTTATTTTTTTTGGTGTGTTTTTTTAAAACTTTACCTGCTGCAAAACCTAGTTTTAATGCAAAATCAGGTGTAATTGGTAACTCTCCAAACTTCCCTCGAATGCCGTCTGTACCAAAATAACTCATATTGTTCTCACTTCTTAGGGGTGATCTTTATCATCACTTTTTTACTGCGAGTTACTTTACACCAAAAATGAAAAAGCCGTCACATTGATGACGGCTTTTATTTGAAAATGCTACTAAATATCAACCAACGCGATAGTTCATATTAACCAACGCGATAGTTCGGCGCTTCTTTAGTAATCGTCACATCATGCACGTGAGATTCCTGCATACCTGCTGCAGTAATTTTCACGAATTTAGCATTTTGGCGTAGATCTTCAATAGTTGAAGAACCTGTATAACCCATAGATGAACGTAAACCACCCATCATCTGATGCACGATGTTGCCCATTGGGCCTTTGTACGGTACACGACCTTCAATACCTTCTGGTACAAGTTTTTCTGCACCTGCTTTCGAGTCTTGGAAATAACGGTCTGCAGAACCTGTTGCACCTGCCATTGCACCCAATGAACCCATACCACGGTATGCTTTGTAGTAACGACCTTGGAAGAATTCAACTTCGCCCGGTGCTTCTTCAGTACCTGCAAGCAATGAACCGACCATAATGGTACTTGCACCTGAACCAATTGCTTTGGCCATATCACCAGAGAAGCGAATACCACCATCGGCAATTAATGGAATCTGTTCTTTCAATGCATTGGCAACAGCGTCAATTGCAGAGATTTGCGGCATACCAATACCTGCCACAATACGTGTGGTACAGATTGAACCTGGGCCAATCCCCACTTTCACTGCATCTGCACCTGCATCTAACAATGCCAAAGCAGCATCGCCAGTTGCAATGTTACCGCCAATCACTTGAACTTGTGGATAGTTGGCTTTTACCCAACGTACACGCTCAATTACACCTGCAGAGTGACCGTGTGCTGTATCAACCACAATCGCATCGACACCTGCTTCAACCAATGCTTCTACACGGCTTGGTGTTTCTGCGCCTGTACCCACTGCAGCACCCACACGTAAACGACCTAAGTCATCTTTACAGCTGTTTGGATACAATTCTGCTTTACGGAAATCAGTGACCGTAATTAAGCCTTTTAATTCCTGCTGGTCATTCACCACCAAGACTTTTTCAATACGATGCTGTTGCAATAAAGCTTGAATGTTTTCTTTAGATTCGTCTTCGCGTACTGTCACTAAACGATCTTGACCTGTCATGATGTTGCTGACAGGTTGCTCAAGGTTGGTTTCAAAACGTGTATCACGTCCTGTCACAATACCGACAACTTTGCCATCTTTTACTACAGGTACACCGCTAATATTATTGGCTTGAGTCAGCGCAATCAATTCACGTACTGTAGTTTCTGGCGTTACGGTAATCGGGTCTTTCACCATACCCGCTTCAAATTTTTTCACACGGCGCACTTCGGCTGCTTGCGCAACGATGTCCATGTTTTTATGCAAAATACCAATACCACCGTTTTGCGCCATCGCAATTGCCATACGAGATTCAGTCACCGTATCCATTGCTGCTGAAACCAAAGGAATATTCAGGTCAATGCCGCGCGTAAAACGTGTCTTTAAGGAGACATCTTTTGGGAGAACAGTAGAATAGGCAGGGAGTAATAAGACATCATCGAAGGTTAACGCTTCTTGAACGATGGTCAGCATAACAGTCTCACTGGTAATTTCCGTGAGCCATTATAAACAAATCTGGGCACAAATTTCATTTGTTCTCTAAGAAATATTTTTTATTCTGCCCTTCTGGGGGATGCGACATGAAAAAATCGGTAATTTTCATCTAAAAATTGAAGTTTTCATCCTTAGTTTGCTTTTTAGCCGTGCAGGTTTAAAACTTGCGATGTTTCATTTTTCAGGCAGATAAAGCCGCTTCAATGTGAACCATGATTGGCTATTTATCCAAAATTAGCCGTAAAAAAAAGCAAAGCCGCAGCTTTGCTTTTTCAATCTGGATTGCGATCAACAACTTAAAGCACCATTAAACCACTTGATCGAAGTCATCATCATTCACAGAAATGGCTGGATCGACTTGCACAAATGGAATCATGTTATGCGCACGACGTGCTTTATTGCATTGATCATCGGCAATTTGCACTTCTTTACAAGAGCTGCTGCGTAATTCATAAATCCCGCAGCTCACTTGCTGTCCAACTTCACCTTCTAAAGCGACACAACGCGGCTGACTCTGATTGGTACCACACATGCATGAATAGACTGCTGTTACTGGTTCCGTGTAGTGCTCAGGCATATTCATGCCTTCAGCCCAATAAAATGAAACACGGAAATAAGCGCAACACGCGCCGCAGCTTAAGCAGGCATCTGCTGTAGGTACTTGAGACAACATTCGTTAAGTTCTCGTCATCAAAAAAATCGTTTTTGGGCGAAAATCTTAAAAAAAGTTGTTTTTGCACTCAAGTTTTTTTTACAGTTTTTTCAGCTTTTTTTGTCGCTTATTCAGGGCAGCTAAAAACGTGTTCGTCCATCAAATCGACGCCACATTCCAGTGTTTCAATCCAGTCTAAGAATTGATTCACCTGTTCTTTGCCCACAAATGGCGTACCGTGTTGCGGCACAATCATTTCAACGTCCATGGTGCGTACCATATTCACCCAGAGGCGAATCACTTTATTGGAACACATATAGCGCTGATGGAAGCCTTTCATCGCAGGAATATGCGCAGCAAAATCAGTCAATGGAATTGAAGCATCTTCCACCATTGACGCACCCATATCACCAGAAAATAAAATTTTGGCGATAGGATCATAAAACTGGAAATTACCAACAGAGTGTAAGAAATGCGCAGGCACAGCAATAATTTTAGACTCACCCAAAGGAATTGCCTGACCTTCATCTGGCAGTTCCACCAAACGATCTAACCAGTTGCCTTTCATACGGTCGCTCATAAAAGATGAGCTTAAGTGCGGCAAGAAACGCGCCCACAATTTTGATGCTACGATTTTTGCTTCGGTATAGACCAACCAACGCGGCATTGAAGTGATGATGTCTGGGTCTTGGTGCGATGCCATGACATAGTCAAGATTGGTCAAACGGGTATATTTGTTTAATTCCATGGTCAGTGGTACATAGGTCAGGTCGCCACCTGGGTCTAGCACTGCGGCACGGTTATTATCAATGATCAGAAATTGGTTGGCCTGAACACCTTCACCTTTGACCAAACTGGTAAAACTAATACATTTATGTGTCCCATTATCAAATAAGACCTGCGATGTTGTACGGTCAAATGCCATAACCAATCCCCAATTTTTTCATTTTAAAAATAGATTTTCTATCATTGAATAACATATAGCTATTTATGGAAAGTTACAATAAATAAAATGGCTCAGATTATCTGAAATATCAGTGAATTGCAGCAGCATTCACATAAACAAATCCCGAGCAATTTGCTCAGGATTTATGCATTCTAATGAATAGTTTAGAATAAATAATGTTGCGCCAAAGTCGACACACCAATAATCAAGAAAATCAATGCGCCAATTTTATGAATTAAAGCAATTGGCAATCGGGTCGCTAATTTATTGCCAATAAATACCGCAGGTGCATTGGCCAGCATCATCCCCAAAGTGGTTCCAAGCATGACCCAAAACACGCTGTCATAACGTGCAGCTAAAGCCACTGTGGCAATTTGAGTTTTATCGCCAATTTCTGCCAAAAAGAACAACACAAAGGTCGCGCCAAATACACCGTATTTTTGCCACTTGTTGATGCTTTCAGTTTCATCATCTAGCTGATCTGGAATAAGCATCCAAATCGCCATGCCAATAAAACCTAAAGATAAAATCCACAATAAAATTTCTGGGCTAAGTACCGTGGTAATCCACTGCCCCAAAACTGCAGAAAGTCCGTGGTTAATGAGTGTTGCCAGTAAAATAGCAACCAAGATTGGAGCAGGTTTACGAAAACGTGCCGCGAGTAATAAAGCCAATAGTTGGGTTTTATCACCCATTTCGGCTAAGGCGACAATGGCAGTCGAGATGAGGAATTCATACATGATGTTTTTCTCTGGCTAGCACACATACCAATGACCTATCCCTCCTGCTAGCCAAAATCTGCAGAGTGATAAATCAAAGGTCTTGCCAACAAAAGAAAGCTTGAAAAAGCAGACTTGGTTCTTTGCTATGATGACCATGTTCTGTGGAACAAATATGTTGACCATCACCTTTTTACTGCATTCAGTTGAAACAGAAATTAGTAAAAAGCGGCTACTCCCCAATGAAGTACAGCTATTCTAAACGGAATACTGCGGTTAAGCAAATTTAGCCGAATAACGGCAGTGACAAAAAACCCTGCCGCAGCAGGGTTTTATAAAGCTTTTCTGAGTTTAGAGCAGCAAGCTACGAATATCTGCCAACAACTGGGTCAGTTTATGGGTAAAACGTGCTGCATCTGCGCCATTAATTACCCGATGGTCATACGACAATGACAATGGCAACATCAAGCGCGGATCAAAGCCTTCACCATTCCAGACAGGCTGCATGGTCGCTGGTGAAATACCCAAAATCGCAACCTGCGGCCAGTTCACCAACGGCGTAAATGCCGTACCGCCAATCGAACCTAAACTGGTGATGGTAAAGTTTGCACCTTGTAAATCTTTAGGCGACAACTTTTTATCACGCGCTTTTTGACTCAACTCACCCAGTTCAATCGCAATTTGTTTAATCGATTTCTGATCTGGATTACGTAGTACAGGCACGGTTAAACCATCGGGGGTTGCCACCGCAATGCCCATGTGGATTTCTTTACGCAGCAGCACAGACTTTTGATCATCTGCCAGATGCGCAGCGAAATATGGCTCATCTTTCAGCAAATGCGCTACTGCTTTGGCAATGAACGCCAAAATGGTCAGGCTGACACCTTCTTTTTTGAAGTTGGCTTTCAATTCACCGCGCCACGCTTCTAGCTCGGTAATATCGGCCAAATCAAATTGCGTGACTTGTGGGATGTAATTGTTCAGGGACAATTGCGGAATTGACACTTGTTGTAAGCGCGTCAAATCTTTTTCTTCCACACCACCAAATGCAGTAAAGTCAGGTAGCTTTGGCAAACCTGTAACTTGCTGTGTTGTAGCAGCGACAGGAACAGTCTGCGGCGCAGTAAGACGCGCTTTGACATAAGCCTTCAAGTCTTCTTTGAGTACACGCGCATGTGGGCCAGTGGCGTTTACATCTGCTAAAACAACACCCAACTCACGTGCCAGTTTACGCACAGCAGGGCCTGCATACACTTTTGCATTGGCTTCATGTTGCGCCTTACTCAATTTGTCTACATTCGTATGCGCGCTTGCTGCAACTGTCGTGCTTTGTGCTGTAGATGCAGCACTGACTGCTGGCGATGTACTTGGTGCAGAGGCAACTTGAGCTGCTGCAACTGCTGTTGGTGCAGCTGCGCTTGCAGTTACTATCGTCACTAAGGCATTGCCCTGCGCAACACTTTGTCCTAACTCCACGTGGATGGCTTGAATCACACCTGCGGTAGTACTTGGCACCTCAACCGTGGCTTTGTCTGATTCCACCACAATCAAACTTTGGTCAGCGGCGACTGTATCGCCTACTTGTACCAAAATTTCTGTCACTGTGGCTTTATCGACCCCTAAATCAGGCACTGCGACTTCAACCTGTGCTGATGCTGTTGTTTGTGGTGCAGATGCAGTTGCTGCGCTCGCTGTTGCAGCAGCCGCTTCTGCTGATGCCACTTGAGGTGTTTCCACCTGTGTGACTGCAGCAGCGGCGGTTTTCACTTTCAGAATCACCACACCTTCTTTTACGGTATCACCCGTATTGATTTGGATAGCGGTAACTGTACCCGACACCGTACTTGGCACTTCTACTGTAGCTTTGTCCGACTCCACCACAATAATGCTTTGATCCACATCAATCGCATCGCCCACTTGTACTAAAATTTCCCCAACAACGGCTTTTTCCACGCCAATGTCAGGTACTTGTACATCTACTTCTTGCGCAGTGTTTGATGTCGCTGAGCTTGGTGCTGCAGCGACCACTGGTTCAGCATCTTGCTTCGGTGCCGCGTCCACTTCGGCTTGCGGTGCAGCAACTTCTGTAGCAACTGCGGTTTGAGCTTCTGTTTCTAGCTCAATCAGCACCGCACCTTCAGTCACTTCATCGCCTTGTTGTACCAAAATACTTTTCACCACCCCTGCAACGGTGCTGGGTACTTCAACAGAGGCTTTGTCTGATTCCAATAGGACAATGCTGTCATCAACTGCAATCGTGTCGCCAACTTTGACAAGAATATCTGCAACAGTGGCTTTATCGACACCAATATCAGGCGTTTGAATTTGCATGATCAGTGCTCCTCTTTGTAGTCAGCAACCGCTTGTACTTCAGGAACCGCTTGCGGTGCCCACGCGACAGGACGATCTGTATCTAACTCAAATGTCGAGATTGCATCTTTGACCAAACGCGCATCGACTTCGCCTTCATCAGCCAGTTTTTTCAAGGTGGCTACCACAATATGTGCTGCATCGACCCCAAAGTAGCTACGCAAGTTACCGCGGGTATCGGAACGACCATAACCATCGGTACCTAAGGCAACAAATGGACGATTGTCTGGCAAGTAACCGCGAATTTGCTCGCTATAGGCGCGCATGTGATCGGTAGCAGACACGACAATGCCATCCTTGCCACGTAACTGTTGTGAGATCCACGGCTCTTTGCTTTCTTCAGCCAATGGATGCAAACGGTTGTATTCTTCACACGCCATACCATCACGCGCCAACTCATTAAAACTGGTCACACTGTAGACATTCGAGTGAATTTGATACTCTTCACGCAAGATTTTCGCCGCTTTGATGACTTCACGCAAAATCACGCCTGAACCCAGCAATTGAACCGTGGCTTTTTCATCTTCCTGCAGCAAATACATACCGCGCTTAATGCCTTCTTCCACACCTTGTGGCATTTCAGGATGCTCGTAGTTTTCATTCATTACAGTGAGGTAATAGAACACGCGCTCCTGATTGACATACATGCGCTGCAAACCATCATGCACAATCACGGCAAGCTCATAACCAAAACATGGGTCATAAGACACACAGTTTGGAATGGTATTGGCTAAAATATGCGAGTGACCATCTTGGTGTTGCAAGCCTTCACCATTGAGTGTGGTACGTCCTGCAGTGGCACCCAACAAGAAACCTTGCGCCTGTGCATCACCTGCCGCCCATGCAATATCCCCAATACGTTGGAAACCAAACATGGAGTAATACATATACATTGGGATCATTGGTAAGTTATTGGTCGAATAACTGGTACCCAAAGCTGCCCAAGCACTCATTGCACCTGCTTCGTTAATGCCTTCTTGCAGCATGTGACCGTCTTTGGCTTCACGATAATGCATCAATTGTTCTTGGTCTTCAGGGGTGTATTTTTGCCCATGTGCGGCATAAATACCCAGTTGACGGAACATGCCTTCTAAACCGAAAGTACGTGCTTCATCGGGTACAATGGGTACCACACGGTCTTTAATGGCTTTTTCTTTGAGCAGGGCAGAAATCAAACGCACCATCACCATAGTGGTCGATTGTTCTTTGCCACCTGAACCTGCCAAGACTGAATCGAAAACTGATAATTCAGGAATTTGTAAAGCTTCGCTGTCTTTACGACGCGCAGGCAAATAACCACCCAACGCTTCGCGACGCGCTTTCATATATTTCAATTCAGGCGAATTTTCACTTGGACGATAGAACGGCACTTCTTCAAGTTGCTCATCGCTAAATGGCAAGTTGAAGCGGTCACGTACATATTTTAAAGAATCCAACTGCATTTTTTTGATTTGGTGGGTTTTGTTCACCGCTTCAATTTCATCAGACAAACCATAACCTTTGACGGTTTTGGCTAAAATGACCGTTGGCTGACCTTTAGCTTTGGTCGCTTCTGCATACGCCGCAAATACTTTGTACGGGTCGTGACCACCACGGTTCAGATTATCAATATCTTCATCGCTTAAATCTTTGACTAATTCTTTGGCTTCAGGATATTTACCAAAGAATTTCTCACGGGCGTATGCACCGCCTTTCACTTGCAAGCGCTGATAATCGCCATCCACCGCTTCTTCCATGATGGCTCTTAATGCACCTGTGTCGTCTTTGTCCAATAAAGCATCCCAATGACGCCCCCAGACCACTTTAATCACGCGCCAACCTGCGCCACGGAATAACGACTCAAGTTCTTGAATGATTTTACCGTTACCGCGTACAGGGCCATCTAAACGCTGTAAGTTACAGTTCACCACCCAAATCAGGTTATCTAGCTTTTCACGACCTGCCAGTGAAATTGCACCCAAACTTTCTGGCTCATCCATTTCACCATCGCCTAGATATGCCCAGACTTTACGGTCTTCTTCTTTAATTAAACCGCGGTTCATTAAATATTTTTGAATATGTGCCTGATAAATTGACATGATTGGACCCAGACCCATCGATACCGTTGGGAACTGCCAATAGTCAGGCATTAAATAAGGATGTGGATAGCTAGGTAAACCGTTACCGCCCACTTCACGGCGGAAATTATTCAATTGATCTTCGGTTAAACGCCCTTCTAAAAATGAACGAGCATAAATACCGGGTGCACAGTGACCTTGGTAGTAGATCATATCACCGCCAAAATGATCACTATTGGCACGGAAGAAATGGTTAAAACCAACATCATATAATGTGGCTGAAGATGCGAAACTTGCAAGGTGACCACCTAAATCATCACCTGTTTTATTGGCACGCAATACCATTGCCAACGCATTCCAGCGAATCAGGGCGCGAATACGACGCTCCATATCCTGATCGCCCGGCATGGCAGGTTGTTCTTCCACTGAAATGGTATTGAGGTAAGGAGTATTTAATCGCTGAATGGGTACATGCTTTGCAATTGCACGTTGGTACAGTTTTTCGAGTAAAAATGCTGCCCGTTCAGTACCCATATGTTGTAACACAGCATCAAAGGCGTCTTGCCATTCTTGGGTTTCTTGTGAGTCCGTATCACCGTAAAACGCCATAATTCACTATTCCTAAGCCTAATCGTATGCTTTATATGTATCATAATTTAGACTTTAGTAGATATGGCTAATCTTAAATGCGTATCCTGCATACTATTTAGAAAATAAATAGTGATTGACACTTTCTTACAGCAAATAACAAAAAACCGCCAATTTAGGCGGTTTTTTATACAATAAAGCAGATACTGCGTGTTATTATTTTTTTAGGTGATAAGTTGATGTCTGAAATGTCTCACTAGATTTCGCTAAAAGCTAAAACGTGAGTATAAAGAAAAGCGACCTTTGCCGCTTTAATTTCATGTTTTAATTTGTAGTTCGCGTGTAGTTTACAGTGAGTGTGGCTAGAGCATGAATTTCTAGCCAAAACATTACGGCAACATTGCTAAATAGGTAGAAGGGTTCTTACGTTGACCATCTTTCACTACTTCATAATGTAAGTGAGGACCTGTACAACGACCTGTACAACCCACGTTGGCAATATGTTCGCCTGCATCTACACGGTCACCCACACGTGCAATTAAACGTGAAGCGTGTGCGTAGCGCGTGATATAACCATTACCGTGGTTAATTTCTACATATTGACCATAACCTGTGCCCCAGCCTGACTTGGTCACAATACCTGGGCCAGTCGCATAAATTGGAGTACCGCTTGGTGCAGCAAGGTCTAAGCCAGAATGGTTTTCAGCACGACCACTCATGACACGACCGCCATAGTTCGAGCTAATACGTGCATTTGGTAATGGATGTGACACTAACCAAGCATAAGGATTTGAAGAAGCAAAACGGGTGCTGGTATTGGTACCGTATTTTTTTGCTAAAGACGCATTGTTTAATTCTGTAGTCTTTTCACGAAGCTTAACGGTCATCTGCGTTTGTGCAGGAACATCAATGTCTTGTGTTTCTGTATAAGAACCTTGTGACAAGGTGCGGGTTAATTGCTCAATACGATCAGTCGATGAATTTTGAGAATCTAACTCAACTAAATCAGCAAATGCGACAGATGCTGCCGAAGCTGCCAGTGAAAACGCTAATAAAATACGGCGCGAATGCATAAAAAAACCTCTTAACTGTTCTTACTTGAAGTTCCTTGTGATCTCTTCCTTGATATCTACTGAAAGGAGCGCATAAGATTAGGGCATAAACATGAAGGAATGATGTATGTCCGAACCTGTGAATCTCTTTCAACAAACAAGAAAACACATAAAAACAGGAAACCTAACGTTTCTCTCAACCCAAGTTGCTGCATGGCAGAAACTTGGCAAACTTATTCAACCTTTACTGCCGCAACCAGAGCAATGGCAGGTGGTTTGTTATCAACAAGGTGTCTTAACCATTACTGGAACGAATCAAGCGATGGTCAGTCAACTTGCTTATTTGCAAAAGCAATACATTACTCAACTGTCACAACTGCATGAACTGAAAGACATACAAAAAATTCAAGTTCGTTTAAGAGTTGAATCTCAAACGCCCCCAAAAAGCGAAAAGCCTTTAAGAACACTTAGTCCAGAAACTCAAGATATGTTACGAGGTGCTGCTGACTTTGTGAGCGACCCTAAGCTTAGCCAAGCTTTGTTACGTTTGGCAAGCAATAAAAAATAATTGTTTGCAGAAAACACCAAAAACTCGTGCTCAAATTTGTGATGAAATTCACATATTATTGTTGTTACATTATAACGTAGTAAGAAAAGACAATGACTTATGTCACATGCACAAAAGTGATCGGGCAAGAATTTATGTCATCAAATGTTACAATTTCATAACTGCTTGGATCGCTCTGAACATTGCGTAATAACTGATTATTTAAGGCATGTCCTGATTTATAACCATCAAACTTGGCAATAATTTGATGTCCAAGCAAGTACAAATCCCCCACAGCATCTAAAATTTTATGCCGTACAAACTCGTCCGAGAAGCGCAAACCTTCTTCATTGACCACGCCTGTATCATCTACCCCAATGGCATTATCTAAACTCGCACCCAAAGCCAAATTATTGGCTTTTAAATAGTCCAAATCTTTCATAAAGCCAAAAGTACGTGCGCCACTGACTTCATAGACAAAGGTTTCTGTAGAAAAATCGATGGTGGCAGACTGATATTCTTTTTTAAAGGCAGGATGATCAAAGTCGATGGTGAAATTGAGCTGAAAACCTTCATGCGGACTGAACACCGCACGTTTATCGTCAATTAAAGCTTCTACAGGTTTTAAAATTTTGATGAACTTTTTCGCAGCATCCTGTTCTTTTAAACCACCCTGCATCAACAAATAAATAAAAGGCCCTGCACTGCCGTCCATAATGGGCACTTCAGAGGCAGATACTTCAATAATCAAGTTATCAATGCCCAACCCTGCAATTGCACTCATAACATGCTCAATAGTGCCAACTTTGGCATTATCCTGAACCAAATTCGAGCACATAAATGCTTCTTGAATCAGCATGGCATCGGCTGGAATATCGACAGGCGGATTTAAATCGATACGACGAAACACAATTCCCCCATCGGCATGATGCGGCACAAAGTTGATCAATACTTTTTGACCACTGTGCAGACCAATACCGCTCGCCTTGACGACACGTTGTAGGGTACGTTGTTTCAGCATGTTCTCAATTCATCTAAATTTTAAAACCGCTATACGTTAGCATATTTAGCCATTGATAAAAAACAAAAAAGGCAGTTTAAAACTGCCTTTTCCCGATCACACAATGAAATTGAGGATCTTGGCTTATTTACGCTGCTGATTTTTCAAATAGTCTTGAATACTCATTGGCGTTGGACGCGCAGAGCCTGATGTTGTTGTCGCACTAATTGCAGGCGCAGTTTCTGCCTGCTGACGCTGAATTGCAGGCACATCATCTTCTTCTACTGCCGCTGTTGGTGCTGCAGAAGTGGTTTGTGTCACGGTGCGTTTTGCAGGCTCTGGTGTATCGCCTGTGTTACGCGCTAAACCAGTAGCAATAACAGTCACGCTAATTTCGTCACGCGCTTCAGGATCAAATACCGTACCGTAGAATACTTGGGTTTGTTCGGTATCTGAAAGTTGATGAATCACGTCCATGATCTCTTCGATTTCACCGAAGGTCACATCATCACCACCCGTTACGTTAATCAACAAGCCTTTGGCATTGGCAATGGTTACGCTATCGAGCAATGGGCTACGAATCGCTTGTTCAGCCGCTTGACGCGCACGGTTTTCACCACGACCTGAACCAACACCCATCATCGCATAACCGCGCGTACTCATCGCAGTTTTCAAGTCAGCAAAGTCTAGGTTGATGTGACCTGGACGTACCACCAAATCAAAAATACTGCGTACACCGTTCAACAAAACGTCATCGGCTTTTTTATACGCATCTTTCATTGAAATGTCGCGGTAAACTTTCATTAAACGCTGGTTTGGAATAATGATTAAAGAGTCTACATGCTGTTCTAATGCCGCAATCCCTTTTTCCGCAGAAAGTAAGCGACGCTTACCCTCAAAGTTAAATGGCGTAGTCACCACACCAACAGTCAAAATGCCCATTTCTTTGGCAATTTCAGCCACAACTGGCGCAGCACCTGTACCTGTACCACCGCCCATCCCTGCAGTCACAAACACCATGTCTGTGCCTTCAAGTTGCTGACAGATCAGCTCGCGGCTTTCTTCCGCTGCAGTTTGACCCACTTGAGGATCACCGCCCGCGCCTAAACCACGTGTGCTTTGCTCACCTAACTGGATTTTGAATTGCGAATTCATGCGATCCAATGCTTGTTTGTCCGTATTGGCACAAACAAATTTTACACCCTGAATATCCGACTCAAGCATGTGCTGCACAGCGTTACCACCTGCACCACCCACACCAAACACAGTGAAACGGGCTTGACCGTTGCTATCGGTTTGATCATCTATAAATTCAAATGAGGCCATGACCTTTAGATTTCCTAATACGTTATTGGCAGTCACTTAAGCCCGTATACTGCCTTGATCTTCATAAAAATTATTTTTAAGAATGCTGTTCAACTTCTGGCTTGTCAAGTACCAGTGATGATCCGTACAACTTCCTAACAATATTCCCAAAAAACTCAACTAAAAAATAGATTTTAACTTTTCGTTCAAGCCAGACCATGCCCGTCCGACACGCCCCCAAACCGATAAGGTTTCAGGGTCTTCATGTTCTACAATCGTGTCTTGAGTATAGTTTTGACTATAAAGCAATAAGCCTGAAGCTGTTGCATATTGTGAACGGCGTAAGGCGGCCTGATGCGGTTCATCGGCATAAACTTGTGAAGGATGATTCCCCAAGTGTGCCGAAACACCCAACATACGACGTACCAAGCTGATCATGCCTTCAATTTGTGAGGCATCACCCGCCAAAACCACACCATGATATAAACCATGAATGGCACCGCTCTTTTCGAGTTCCTGACGAATTTGTGCAAAGATTTCTTCATAACGCGCAATAATAATTTCCGCCAGTTCAATACGGCTAATGGTTTGCGGCCCATCAATGCCCTGAATCTGAATCATGTGATCAGGTTTGACCACTTTCATATCTACACAGCCATACAATAGCTTAATCCGTTCAGCTTCTTCAGTTGTGGTTTGTAACACCGCTGCAATATCGCGGGTGACATGCTCACCACCACGCTGCAAAGTGTGTGCCAAGGCCAAACGTCCATCTAAATAAACTGCAATACTGGTCGTACCTGCGCCAATATCTACCAGACACACACCATATTCTTTTTCATCTTTAAGCAGACTGGCTTCTGCAGTGGCTAAATTTGACACCACCATTTTTTCGACACCAATATTGGCACCTTTTAAAGCACGGTCTAAATTCTGCATGGTGCTAATAGGCAACATCATCAATTGATAATGCCCCGTCATGCTATGTGCTGACATACGAATTGGGTTTTGTACCCATTCACCCGAATCATCTAAATCGAAACCGAGTGGTACTGCGCTCACCAAATAATGGTCTGAGGTGAGGTGACTGGCTTTGGCCAAGTCCAATGCGCGTACCACTTCACTGGTGGTAATGGTGTGATCACTACTTTCAATAGGTGTGCGACCTGAAGCATAAAAGCTTTTTAGTTCTGCACTAGGAATAGAAATCCATGCCGAATGCACACGGCATTCCGCCATATCTTCTGCTTCTTGCACGGCATTTTTAATTGCAGTAATCACTTTATCGAGACTGACAATTTTTCCTTTACTCATGCCTCGATTACGTGCGGTGGCCATACCAATGACTTGGATATTGTCTGGCGCATGGACCTTAGCAATCAAAACTGAAACTTTGTGCGTCCCAATGTCAATCGCAACAACCGAGGGAACAGCTTCACTCATTTATTCACTACCATTACCAGTATGTTTAATTTATGGCTTAATGCCTCTATTTTTTTAAAGCCCAATATTATGGCTTTGCTCTTATTCCCTCTGCAATGCTTGTGTCATCAATCGTTACAACAAAGTGACCATTTGCAATTTTTGGCGGAATTGAGTTTTTCCATTGAATGGCTAAACCATTGCGATAACGCAAATCGATGGCGGATATTTTAGACCATACAGGTTTCAAATCACTTTGTGCAAGATGCCCCAAGCGCTGCAGCTTACTCATGGTTTGATCTTTATCTACAATAACACGTAGACCTGAATCAAACTGCATAAACCACGTCATACGTTCTGTTAAATATAGTTCTTTTAAACGATCGTTGACGGGTAAGAATAATTGGTTAATTTCATTATAACGACGCATCATCATTTTAGATTGATGCGTTGGCCCGTGTAATAACGGTAAATGTTGATTATTTTGTGGCGTGACCTCGGTAAAGACTTCACCGCTGTCACTGAGCAAACGACCTGTCCCCCAACGTGCAATTGGATGACGCGGCATAACCCGCACACGAATAGCATTCGGCCACGCACGTGAAACCACCACTCGATCTACCCAAGACAACTCCAAAGCGGTATCGCGGATTTGCTCTAGGTCAGAGGTGAAATAGTTCTTGGTCATTACAGGGTTCACATGCGTCATCACTTGGCGGTGTTCCGCATCTGAACGTGTACCCACTACATCTAGCTTGGCAATTTGTGCATCGGTCATGACTTTGTATAGCCCGTACGCACCCACTGCCAACACGAGCACCGCAACGCACAGCATTACCCAACCGCCAAAATGAATCAGCTTTTCTTTGGCTGTTGGCGGTTTGTCATGAATCGAGGTAATCGCTGCCCGTTTACGGCGCAAGGATGCAGGAAGTTGAGCCATATTTAGTGTGCTTCACCTGTAAGGGTTTGTGCCAAAATTGCCACACACAGCTCATCAAAACTATAGCCGACTGCATTTGCCGCTTTCGGAACTAAAGAGTGGCTGGTCATTCCCGGCACGGTATTCACTTCCAATAGCCAGAAATTGCCGTTCTCATCTTGCATGGCATCAATACGACCCCAGCCACTTGCACCCACGGCTTGGAAGGCACGTAATGCCAAAGCTTGTAACTGTTGCTCTTCGGCAGTGCTTAAACCACACGGAATACCGTATTGCACATCATTACGTTGATATTTGGCTTCATAATCATAGAACGCCACATCTTTCGGTGGTTCTAAACGAATAATCGGTAAAGCCTGACCATTTAACAGCACGATGGTAAATTCACGTCCTGTAATCCATTTTTCAGCCATAACAATAGCGTCATGTGCAGTTGCTTTCGCTACAGCATCGGCAAAGTCTTCTACTTTTTCGACTTTGCTCATGCCAATACTTGAACCTTCATGTACAGGCTTGATGATGAGTGGTAAACCCAATTCGGCAACCACGTCTTCAATATTGGAATCTTTGCTAACAATACGATATGGCGCAGTTGGCAAGTCAGAACCTTGCCAAATTTGCTTGGTCTTCACTTTGTCCATGCCAATGGCTGAACCTTGCACGCCCGTACCCGTGTATGGAATATTCAACCATTCCAAAACACCTTGAATTTGACCATCTTCACCACCGCGCCCGTGTAACACAATAAAGGCACGATCATAATTGACCAATTCGGTCACGCTACGTGTTTGTGGATCAAATGCTTCTGCATTGACCCCAGAACGTAGCAGTGCTTCGAGTACTGCTTGACCGCTGTCTAGAGAAACCTCACGCTCAGCAGATTTTCCACCCAATAACACGGCAACTTTGCCGAACTTTGAAGCATTTGACACGTTTATATCCTTAAACTTTAAACTGGTCGATCAAATTCAAACATCACAGGTTGTGATTATTTTAAATATAAATGGTTTTGTGCAAGCTCGATTGAAATCGCCCCCACATTACCTGCACCTTGGGTCAATAACAAGTCATTGGCCTGTAACACTTGTTTCACAATATTCGGTAGGTTGCCGTCATTTGGATCGACCAAAATTGGCTCAACCTGACCACGCAAACGAATACTGCGTGCCAAAGTACGGCTATCTGCGCCAACAATTGGTTTTTCACCCGCAGGATAAACATCGAGCAATAACAATTGATCGACTTGTGACAACACTTCCACAAAGTCATCAAAACAGTCACGGGTGCGACTAAAACGGTGTGGCTGGAACAACATCACCAAACGGCGATCAGGATGACTTTGACGCGCAGCTTTAATGGTGGCTTCCACTTCTTTCGGGTGATGTCCGTAGTCATCTACCAATTTCACATTGCCGTCTGCTACCGCAAACTCACCTTGTACTTGGAAACGACGACCGACACCGCTAAAGCCTTCTAAAGCACGGCAAATTGCACCATCAGAAACGCCTTCATCGGTGGCAATTCCAATTGCAGCCAAGGCATTCAATACGTTATGCAGCCCCGGTTGATTCACCGTCACGCGTAACGGTTCGCGGTCTTTACGCAGTACAGTAAAGTGTGTGCGCATACCGTCTTGATCAACATCAACGGCACGAATATCGTTGTCTTCATTAAAACCATAGGTCAATACAGGGCGCCCGATACGCGGCATGATTTCACGAATATTGGCATCATCACCACACACCACAGCCAAACCGTAGAATGGCAGTTTGTGCAAAAATTGAATAAAGGTATCTTTTAAGGTATCGAAACTACCACCATAGGTGTCCATGTGGTCGGCATCAATATTGGTCACCACAGCCGCCATTGGCTCTAGGAATAAGAACGATGCATCAGATTCATCGGCTTCTGCCACGATATAACGGCTAGCACCCAATGCTGCATTGACCCCAGTACGGTTTAGCAAACCACCAATCACGTAAGTTGGATCCATGTTTTCTTCGGCCAACATACAGGTGATTAAACTGGTAGTGGTGGTTTTACCATGTGTACCCGCGACTGCAATACCATGACGGTAACGCATCAACTCGCCCAGCATTTCAGCACGACGCACCACAGGAATACGGGTGTCAATTGCTGTTTTAATTTCTGGGTTTTCTGGGTCAATTGCAGTAGACACCACCAACACATTGGCGCCTTTAATATTCTCTGCCGCATGCCCAATATAAACCTTGATGCCGTTTTCTTCTAATTGCGCTGTGGTTTTTGAAGCTTTGATGTCTGAACCCGACACTTTATAGCCTTGGTTTTTCAAGACTTCGGCAATACCACACATCCCCGCGCCACCAATACCCACAAAATGAATGTGTTTGATACGGCGCATTTCAGGCACTTTGATTAATTTTTTCGCTTGATCAGCGGGTGTAGATGGAGACATATTTTACTCGAACAATGCTTGAATAAGACGAACCACGTGTTGAGTTGCATCAGGCTGCGCCTGCTGACGGGCTTTGACCGCCATTTCAGACAACAATTGACGATTCATTAACGGGGTTAATAATGTTGTTAAACTTTCAGGTGTCATGCTGGCTTGCGGACAGATTTTTGCTGCACCAAGATCGGCTAAAAACTTGGCATTGGCAGTTTGGTGATCATCCACCGCACTAGGCAATGGTACAAATACTGCTGCAACACCTGCAGTCGCGACCTCGGTTACCGTGAGTGCGCCCGCACGACAAATAATTAAATCGGCATCACTATAGGCTTTGGCCATATCTTCAATAAAAGGCTGTACCTCAACCTGTAAATGGTCAGGCTTGTGTGCATAACGTGCCTGCGTCGCTTCGGCATGGTTTTGCCCACATTGATGATAAACATCTAAAGCGACATTTAGTTGCTTTAACGCTTCAGGTACACATTCATTTAAGGCTTGTGCACCTAGTGAACCACCCACAATTAAAATACGAATTGGCAAGCCTGCTTTTTCACGTTCCTGATAGCGCCATGCAGGGCTTAAGGTCGCAGTGATTTCTTCACGAACAGGGTTGCCTGTGGTGACAATTTTGTTACTGTTTGGAAAGGTATTTGGGAAAGCCTGACACACGGTTTTTGCCACACGTGACAATTGAGTGTTGGTAAAACCCGCAACTGCATTTTGTTCGTGAATCAGCACAGGAATACCCAAAGCACGTGCTGCCAAGCCACCTGGCCCTGCCACATAACCACCAAAACCTGCAACAGCATCAACTTTTAATTGCTTCATGTAACGCACAGCACTGAGCGTTGCGCCTAAAATTTTAAATGGTGCAGCCAGTTTACGGATCAAACCGTTGCCACGTACACCTTGAATATTAATTTGGTAAATTGGGATATTATGATTTTTAAGCAGACGATTTTCCATGCCCGTTGGGGTCGCCAACCATGACACTTGAATCCCTTGTTGCTGTAATTGTTTTGCGACGGCCAAAGCGGGAAAAACATGTCCACCTGTACCTGCGGCCATCATCATGACATGTTTAGGCTGTTGTTGCTGTGCGTCAGTCACGGTTTAATTCTTCAACTCAAAATAAGGCAAATAAAAATCTTGTATAAGCTATCAATTGTAATCACAAACGCATGGGCTTGAAAGGTTATTTACTTTTTTTCACCAAGTGCTTGATTGTTTTTTTCTACAGATTTTCAAGTTTAAACTAGTTTTATTATTAATCTACGGAAAATGTTAAGTTTTATTCAATTTTACCTGCTTTGATTGATCTATTTTGCAAAGTGTTTAAGTTGTTTTTTGTATCCACGTCTCTAAAAACAAGGCCGCTTTCAAATAGAAAACGGCTTTTGTATTGATACAGTGAGCATAAAGCCCAAACTTAGTTGGGACGACCTGCTTCAAGTACGGTAAATAAATCATCGGCAATGGATGTACCAAACTGTGCATCAATTTCACGAATACACGTTGGACTGGTCACGTTGATTTCAGTGACATAGTTGCCAATCACATCTAATCCGACAAAAACCAAGCCTTTTTCACGTAAAAATGGCCCGACTTTGGCGGCAATGGCTTTGTCGTTTTCAGTCAATGGACGTGCTTCGCCTAAACCACCTGCAGCTAAGTTGCCACGCACTTCGCCATTTTGTGGAATTCGTGCCAAACAATAAGGCACAGGCTCACCATTAACCATGAGGATGCGTTTATCACCATCTACAATTTCTGGAATATAGCGCTGCGCCATGATTGGCTGAGTGCCGTTGTTGGTCAGAATTTCAATGGTTGAGCCAATATTGACCCCATCTTGGTACAAACGGAAAATTCCCATGCCGCCCATGCCATCGAGCGGTTTAACGATCACATCACCATGTTGCTGAATAAATTCACGAATCAGGCTTTGTTGTGAAGTGACCAATGTCGGATCTTGTAGTTCTGGGAATTGAGTCGCAAACAGCTTTTCATTACAGTCACGCAGGCTTTGCGGCTTGTTGATGATCCATGCGCCTTCGCGTTCAGCTTGCTCTAAAATATATGTGGTATAAACGAAATTCATGTCAAAAGGCGGGTCTTTACGCATGAGAATGACATCATAATCAGCTAAGGATTCTTTGCGTTTTTCGCCCAATTCGTAATAATGGTTATAATCTTCAAAGACTTTGAGCGATGCAATCAGACCAAATGCCTTGCCCTGATCAATATATAAGTCTTGCTGTAATGCATAGCCCAAGGTATGCCCACGACGGCTTGCCGCCCATAACATCGCCATGGTTGAGTCTTTTTTCAAATTGACACTTTCGATGGGATCCATCACAACAAGTACGCGCATATTTCGGTGCTCTTTTGAAGAATTGAATAAGCAAAAGTATAGCGGAGTTTGGCTTTGGTTTTGCTGCAATTTTCGTAACGCTTTATCCACGATCATCATGCACTTAGGAGTATGCGATGCAACAAGCGATTATTGGTTTTCATTTAGATGAAGAAAATGATTGGGTCGCAGATTTGGCCTGCGGTCATGGGCAGCATGTGCGGCATAATCCACCGTGGCAAAACCGCCCGTGGGTAATCACAGAGCAAGGGCGCAAGGAAAAGTTGGGGGTGATGCTGGAGTGTAAGAAGTGTGAGGAGGAATTGGAGTGGGTTTTGGATAAGAGATTTTAGGTTAAAAAGATAATCAAACGACCCATGAAGCGGGGCTTTCGTATAACGACCACGATTATGTTAAATCGAAAATTTAAGTATATTTTCTTAGATGATAATTGTGCTGACACCGTCAAATTAAAGATAGTATGGGCGCCCCAAACTCATCTACAAGTTCAATATCAGCAGCTTTTAAACGATCTAATGGATCCCCTGTTTTTAAACACCATCCATCAGGCATTTTGTTTTTTAAGCCACATGTCTTGGAATCTAATTTTTTTTGCTCGTCATGAGTAATATAAGCTATGCCTAAATTTCGTTTGAGAATCGTTGATAATTCTTGATTTGATAATTGATCGGTTTTTATTAAACCCCATAAACCATTGAAAAGATAAGACATAGGTACGATGTGTTCTTTTCTTGCAGGAATAGAGCCCACAGGTAAATTTTGAAAAACAGGATTAGAGTATCCCTTAAAAATTAATTCATCTTCTGGATGAACTAATCTCTCTATAAATCTGGAGTGATATCCCCAAGACTTTTGAATATTAGCTTGAAATACCATTATATTTTTAAGGTGTTGAATGACAAGATCACAAGTATTATCTAAATACTGATTAATATATTCTTTATTTTTCATTGAAAGACATCGCTCATAATATTTTTAAGAATAAGCTATTCTAAAATCGACATCATACACCTTTAACACATCACGAAAATTATTCCACATAATTCAGTCCCCTGCATACAAAAAAAGCCCAAACCTACAGATCTGGGCTTTTTATAAACTTGTTACGTTCCGCGCTAAATTATTAATCAACGCTCAATATTATCATTAAAGAGAATTGATAAGACTTAAATCCCATACTTTACACGGTACGCTTCCATTTTCGCCAAGGCATCTTTTTCACCTTTGGCATCCAAATAATTCATTAAATCTTTCATAGTAATTAAAGCATGCACAGGAATTTCCAACTCTTTTTGCACTTCCTGAATGGCTGACAAATCGCCCTGACCTTTTTCTTGACGGTCTAAAGCCACCAATACGCCCGCAATTTGTGCGCCTGCATTTTTCAAAATAGTCACCACTTCACGAATAGCCGTACCCGCAGTGATCACATCATCAATAATCCAGACTTTTTTGCCTTCAACCGCAGCACCCACCAACACACCACCTTCACCATGGTCTTTGGCTTCTTTACGGTTAAAACCCCACGGCACACTTACGCCATGATTTTGTGATAAAGCCACTGCTGTAGCTGCCACAAATGGAATACCTTTATAGGCAGGCCCGAAAATAACATCTACGTTTTTGCATTGCATGAGTTGATCTGCATAGCCCGAAGCCAATAACGATAAGGCCTCGCCGTCATTCAACAAACCTGCATTAAAAAAATAAGGACTCACACGACCCGATTTTAAAGTAAACTCACCAAATTTAAGCACACCACGTGATAAGGCGAGTTCGATAAAAGCTTGCGGGTTAAATTGAGCTGGCGATGTCATGAGGTGCTCCAAATTAATACATTGAGGTAAGACCTGAGCATGATACCAAAGAGTAGCTATCCGAGTGATCAAAAAATTCTTCGAGTGGTTTCAATTAACGTCAATGGGTTGCGTTCATCGGTAAGCAAAGGCTTACTCGAATGGTTGGAAAAGTCTGAAGCAGACGTGATTTGCATGCAGGAAAGCCGCATCACACACGCCCAATGGACCGATAAATTTAAGCCAGAAGGCTGGCACACGCATCTTTTCCCTGCAGAACGTGCAGGTTACGCAGGAACAGCCATTTATAGCCGTTTGCCCTTTGTTTCTGTGCAAAATGGTTTAGGCTTTGAATTGGCCGATTCTCAGGGTCGCTTTATCAGTGCTGAATTTGATGTAGGACTGGATCACCCAATTTACATCTGTTCACTGTATTTGCCTTCTGGCTCTTCGGGTGAAGAAGCGCAAATGCGGAAAGATCACTTTTTAGAAGAGTATCAAAAAATTCTAAAACAGTGGCGTGAAGACAATAAATCGATCATTGTCTGTGGCGATTACAACATTGTGCATAAGCGCATTGATATTAAAAACTGGTCGGGCAACCAAAAGTCTTCAGGTTGTTTGCCGCATGAACGTGCATGGTTAGATCATATTTACAATGATTTGGGCTATGTTGATACCTTCCGTGAAGTGCGCCATGAAGCGGAGCTGTATTCTTGGTGGTCAAATCGCGGGCAAGCCCGTGCCAAGAACGTTGGTTGGCGGATTGATTATCATGCTTGCTCACCCGACTGGAAAGCACGCACTGTCAATGCTTGGGTGTATAAAGACGAATGGTTTAGTGACCATGCCCCTGTGATTATTGATTATAAGATCTAATATTCACACAAATTTCACAGCCTATATGAGTGAACAATTGTTCACTCAACTGAGGTTCAATTCGCACATAATCTGTCGACTTTGTGTATTTATCTTCAAGTCGATTCAGCGCATTATTGCATAACGGCAAAGGGACAGTCAGGATGACACAAAAGGATTGGAAGCCGAAGGATGGAAAATAAACTAACTGGTTTTGGTTAGTTTCAAGGATGTAACAATGGACGTTAAAATGAGACCCGCATAATCAGGATGATTAAATGCGGGTTTTCTCTTTTTATCATCTTATTTTCTGTTTTGCGCTGTTACTGTTGTTCTTCACTGTATTTTTTATTTTCACTAGAGTCTGTTCTTATCAAGTTTTTCATTTTTTTCTGTTTATGCGTCCCATTTTAGAGCGATCAAGTGTCAATTTGGTGACATCGGTATGACGTATTGATGACACATACCATTTAAACAGCCAATCATTGTTCACTGCAAGTTTCTAGCACTTAGCGCTGTTTTGGGCTAGGCTATAGCCAGTTTGATGATATTAACGTGAAAAAAATATGTTAAAAATTTATGGGATTAAGAACTGCAATTCAATGAAAAAAGCCTTCGATTTACTCAATGAATTGGGGCTAAGTTATGAGTTTCACGATTATAAAAAACAAGGGATCGATGCCGACACTGTCAAAAGTTGGTTAGATGCGCTTGGGCAAGATGTAGTACTGAATAAAAAAGGCACCACTTGGCGCAAACTCAGCGAAGCAGAACAGCAAGCTGCTTTGGCCAGTGAAGCCAACTTAATTGAAGCACTTTGCACTCACACCAGTTTAATTAAACGTCCTGTCTTAAAAACTGAATCAGGCTTTATTGCGGGTTTTGATGAAGCGGCTTATCGTGCTTTAGGTTAAGTTTAAAAAAATACCAATAAAAAACCTGCTCACATGGAGCAGGTTTTTTTATATCCTGTGCAATATGATTTCAACTGCACAGGTGGAATACATGCTTAGTTCGCACGAATCCATGTTTGGTTACGACCCAATGCCGCTACACCAATGAAACCACGCAATTCCAGTTTCTTACCACCATCGGCAAGTTTACCTTTTAGCTTGTAGGTTTTACCTGTTTGCGGGTCAAGAATTGAACCACCATCGTAGCTCGTGCCGCCTGTATTTTTCAGACCGCGAACAATGGTCAAACCTTTGAGTGATTTGTTGTGATACGGACCTTCACATTTTGTACAGGCATTTTCTTCACCAGGCGTTAAAATTGACTGAATGCTTGCGGTTAAAGTTCCATTTTTTTGCTCAGTAAATCTTACCGTGGCTTTGGGTTGTTTGGTTTTGTCGTCAATTGTTTTCCAAACTGTGCCGTTAAGCGGATCTGCAGCATTGGCCAAAGCGCTTAAACCTAACAGCCCGAATGCAAGTGCAATTTTTTTCATTGTTTTGTTTCCCTGGTCTACTATCAGACAACTTTATTATTAAAAAGTCACAACAAATTTGCAATTTTTGAATGTGACCGTTTAGTGTACCCTTGTAAATTATGTTGGTAAATACACAAATATCCGATCAAATAAAGAACAAGATGGAAAAATCATGAAGATTAACCCCATGTGGAAACAAATTATTACAGAGCAGTTTTTAAAAAACACCATTCGCAAACCAAGCCAATTTAATTTACCCCCCAATTCTGTACGTTTTGCACTAGAACAAATGTGCCGTTTATTTCCCATGCAAAAGTCGGTGCAGGTACGCGCGCTGCGTTTAGCAGGTCTGCATGCCGAAGAATTAAAACCACAGAATGCTGCAACACAGCTCATTTTTCATATTCATGGCGGGGCTTTTTTTCTGGGTTCGTTAAATACCCATCGAGCATTTTTGAGTCAAGTTGCGGCACGCACCCAAATGCAAGTGATTCATGTCGATTATCCGCTTGCACCTGAGCATCCTTTTCCACATGCTTTGGAAGCCGTGTTTGATGTCTATCAAAGTCTGTTGGCGCAAGGTATACACGCCAAAGATATTATTTTGTCAGGAGATTCTTGCGGTGCAAATTTAGCGTTGGCGCTAGCTTTAAAAATACGTGATGAGCAATTGCCGCAAGTGAGTGGCTTAATGCTGCTGTCACCATTTTTAGATTTAACCCTCACCAGTGAATCCTTGCGTTATAACAGCAAGCATGATGCCCTGCTGTCAATTGAAACGCTGGAAACAGGCATTGATTACTATGTACCGCCTGAACTTGATCGGGCAGACCCGCAAATTTCGCCATTGTTTGATGATTTACACGAATTACCACCAGTTTTAGTACAAATTGGCTCTAAAGAAATTTTGCTGGATGATGCAACACGTTTTAAAGAAAAAGCCGAACAGGCAGGCGTAGAAGTGCATTACAAACTCTACACGGGTATGTGGCACAATTTTCAAATGTTTTCACCGTGGTTTGAAGAAGCCAAACGTGCATTGGCAGATTTAGCAGAGTTTGCACATCGGCAAGATCAGAGCTAAGTTCAACCATAACAAGGCTTTGCTAACCAACCCTTTTAGCCGATCCATCTATATAAAAAAAGCTCAGCACCCTCAAGGCACTGAGCTTTTTTTATTGAAATAGTGGGTTAAATCGCCTGAATTTTTTGCATCGCATTGGCAACAGCTTGGTCTTTAAATTCCGACATACTCACCCCTTCAGCGCGAATAATTTCTACATCATTCACCCCTGTAAAGTTGAAGATGGTTTTCAAGAAATCTTCCTGAAAATCGGCAGGGCTATTATCACCATACACACCGCCACGGCTGCTGGCGATATAGGCTTTTTTCTCACCCGCTAAACCTACAGGCCCTTGCTCGGTATATTTAAAGGTTCTTCCCGCCACGCTAATGCGGTCAATCCATGCTTTTAAGGTTGAAGTCAAACCAAAGTTATACATGGCTGCACCCACCACCACGACATCGGCATCAATATATTGCTGGATGATTTTTTCACCCAAAGCCGCTTGTTCTGCATCCTGCCCCATTAAAATTTCGGCAGTTAAGTGCGGAATCGGCTGTTGTGCCAAATCTAAATAATCGACCTGTGCATTGCTATTTTTTGCAGTCAATTGTTGCACAATCGCTTGGCTTAACTGACGTGAAACTGAGTTTTCACCTAAAATACTCGAGTCGATGTGTAAAATTTTCATGGGGATGTTCCAATCTTGTATTCATTTAATAACGCTATTTTAATCGTGCAGCGTAAATAGAATAATTGGGAAAACTAAGACACTATGTTTTATTTTTGGAACAAAAAAGACCACTTTACCGCACAAAAACTTCCGCAGTATTTTTCCTAATCCTGCTTTTTCCAAGTCATTTTGCTGGTTTTTGATAAGGCTCTAAATAATTGACCCACATTGCTTCTTGTGATGCGGCGTGTACCCAAGCGCGCATAGCAGGATGCTGCATCACCCGCTGCATATAGTGTTGGCTGTTGGCACTTACAGGCAAGGCATAAGTCATAAAACGCGTCACCACAGGAGCATAAAACGCATCGGCAATGCTAAATTCACCACACAAGAAACCATCTGCTGCAGGACGTGCCGACCATATGTGTTCAATGCGTGCCACATCCTGCCTTAAACCCGAATGTTCTTGCCATAATTTTGTACCCACTTCTGCTAAATTGGCGCGAATATTCATGCCACATAAACTGCGTAAATCGGTAAAACCACTGTGCATTTCTGCGCTGATGCTACGCGCCCAAGCGCGTTGCTGTACATCACGCGGCCAAAGTGCCTGTTCAGGATATTGCTCTGCCAAGTATTCACAAATGGCGAGAGAATCCCAAATCAACATGCCCTGATCTAACAAGGCAGGCACTTTACCATTGGGGTTAATTTCTAGGACACGTTGTTTAAAATCGCCCTCGCCACGCTCGCAGGGAAAGTTCAGTTGTATTTCTTCAAAAGCCAAGTCAAACGCCTTCAGTACCAACCACGGGCGCATCGACCAGCTCGAATAATTTTTATTGGCAATATACAGCTGCATCATGACGATGACTCCTGTGTGGTTTGAAGTTGCTGCAGTTGATTTAACAAAGTGCTCTCGTTAAATGCACCTGTTAAACGCAGACTGCGAATTTCTTGTTGTTGTGCATCCAAAAATAAAAAGGTAGGTGGCCCTAAAATTTCCCATTGATTCAACAAGGCTTGATGACTGGCATCGTAATGGCTTAAATCGAGTTTAATTAAATAAAATTCTGCAAGTGCCTGTTTCACGGTGGAGGATGTCAATACCTGCTGTTCAATCGGACGGCACGCCACACACCAATCGGCATAGACATCTATAATTATGCGCTGATTTTTCGGAGCTTGGGCAAGTAACTGTTGTAATTCCGTTGCAGTCGTTGCACGGTGCCATTCTAAAACCGCATCGTTTTCCTGCTGCCAAAAACGCTGGCTGTGTTGATATTGGTTATAAATCAGATACGGCACCACCACCAATAACGCACTCAGATAAATCGCCCGCAGCGTACCATGATAGCCACTCAAACGATGCAGCACATAGCCGACAAAACCCACTCCAAGTGCCAAACTAAGCCATTGCATCCATGCTTCACCCAATAACGGACGAATAAAATACAATGCCAATACCAACATAATAAAGGCAAACAGCACTTTGACTTGATGCATCCACAAACCTGCGCGTGGCAAAGCTTTTGCCCCAAGCACACTGGCCAACAATAACGGCGTACCCATGCCAAACCCGAGCGTAAATAGCAGCAACGCCCCCTGCATCTGACTTTGGGTTTGTGAAATAAACAATAACGCCCCTGCCAATGGCGCAGTCATGCATGGGCCGACCAAAAGTGCCGACAACATGCCCATGAGTGCAGCACCTGCCAAATTGCCGCCTTTTTGCATAGATTGCGCCTGATCGAGTCGATTGACCCAAGCACGTGGTAACTTGATCTCAAACAGTCCAAACAAATTTAAGGCAAACAACACAAACAGTAAACTAAAGGCAATTAAAGTAGCAGGTTGCTGCAACCAGCGCTGAAAATTCAAACCTGCGGATGACGCAATTAAACCCAATATGGCATAGACCATTGCCATGCTACAGACAAAGACCAGTGCAATCGTCCACGCTTTGACACCTTTATGTTCACGCACCAACAAGGAGGTCAAAATCGGTAGCATCGGCAAGGAGCATGGGGTAAAGGCCAATAAAACCCCTAAACCCAAAAACAGCAGCAAGCCATAGGCAAACGAACTTTGTGCCAGTTTTTCTGACCATATTTGATCTTGTGCTGTGATGGGTTGTGCTGCTGCAGGACTTGTTGAAGATGCTAGCGTGGAGTTGGTCTGAGTTGTCGAAAACACATTCTGGGTTGGGTTACTGTGTCCACCCCACAGATTTTTTTGTGCTGCGCTTTGATTGTCTAAAATCACCAAACCAGTGCTGTCTGTCTGAAATTCAATGCGCTGTGGTGGATAACAAAGTCGATCTTGCGCACAACCTTGCCAGCTCACTTGATAGCGCTGTGCAGCCTGCGTGGGAATTTTAAAACTGACTTGTTGATAATAAACCTGAGTATGTCCATAGTTTTCATCATAAACATCTTCTGCGGGAGGCAACTCTAAAGCCAGTATTTGCTGTCCATGCTCAACCTTAAATTGATGCTGATACAAATAATACTGTTCAGGCATGTTCCAGCGCAGTTCGGCTTGTTGGGGATTGACCGATTCAACGCTAAACTGAAAGGCTTGTTCGGGTGGGAGTAAAGGTGCTTCTGCGTGTAGGCTTAGCGAACACAATAAAAGTAGACTTGCGAGCAGACAAGATAAGCCCCTATTCATATAGCGAAAAATATCAGCCATTAGATCAACAGCAGCTTGCCAAAAGGTCTGAAATAAGGACTGCTTCATGTTCTGCTCGCCTCGGCATGAACTTTATTAGGATGAAAACGAATCTGCAGCAAGCTTGATGAGTTTAGCCTGCTGCAACATACAACGTATTTTAAAGCTTTAAATGGTTTAAATGGCTTAGAACAAGAACGCCATACCTAAACCTGCATGGTAACTTTTATCTGCACCGTCTAAATCTACACCGACACTGGCATCCAGCTGAGTGCGTTCATTCAGTGCGTAAATCACCCCCGAAGTTAAGCCATATTCATTGTCCTGACTTTCTGCTTTACGATAGACCAATTCTGAAAAACCTGACCATTGATCGCTTAAACGATACTGAATATTGGGAATTGCTGTAACCGCCCAATCGCTATTTTGTACATCGTAACGCATGTTGATGCCTGTTTTTAACAGCTCACTGTATTGATAGCTGACTGCCGTACCCAAGCTATAAATATCATCTTCTTCGCTAAAGCCATCATTGCCTGTGGCAATTAGCGCTTGCAACAACACGGCCATAGAAAGTTTGTCATCATTTAAGTCAATGACTTGTTTTAAACCAATGCTGACATCACCCAAACCATCATCTTCAACCGATTGACCTGCAGTTTTGCTTTTGCTCCATGCAGGCCCTTGCCAGCCCAGCTGTAACTCTAAATCTTGCGCCAAACCTGTACGTAACAGCATGTCAGCATTAAGGCGAGTGGTTTTAACTTTTTCGCCCGAAGCATCGTTACTTTCTTGATAACTTGCACTTGGCAAAGCTTGTTCCCAAGCCAACTTCCCTACAGGTGTAATACCCGTACTCACTCCTGCACCAGGACGATCAAACTCAAAATCTGCCGCGCTCACCTGCATGCTGATGCCTGCCGCCACGATTAACCCAACTGTTTTTAATACTGACATATTTTTATCTCTGCTCTTAGGTCAATTCTTTGCTCATTTTTGCGCCATAACGACGCAACAATTCTAAAGTCTGTTGTTCTTCTGGCAAAGCATCCGACCACTGAATTTCATCAAAATCACAATCAAACAATAAATCACTAATCGAAGATAAAATGGTTAAACCATCTTCATCTTTGCTGTTTGGATCGACTTTTTCATCCAATAAACGCTGCACTGCAGGAACACATGCTGCAGAAGCTGCATCCCACAATGGGCCGTAAATTTCTTCGGCATCCCATAAGTGCAAATTCACTTTGGCTTGAATCAATGCCTCTAAAATATCTAAATGCACTTGCAAATCTTGCTGTTTTTGCTGTTCTGTGAGTGGCTGACCTGCTTCGTATGCTTCGCAGACTTTTTCCCACCATTGAAATAAACCATCTGACCAGACTGAAATCACAGGGCCTTTTTCGGCATCCATAAAGTTAGGGTCTAAACCGTCTGCCAATAGGCGTTGCACTTGGGCAAGGTCTAATTCTTCTATTGCTTGCACCAAGACTTGTTGTTGCGCAGTTAACATGCAGAGAGCTCTCTTATTCAATGTTTAATTTAGAACTATTATGCCCAATAAAGCGACATTTGTATGAGATAAATGTCAGCAAATCGTGAATTTAGTGCATTGGCTGCATGCAAACACAAAAAAGCCCCGCAAAATTTGCGAGGCTCTTGGAATCTGTCTGATCCTTATTCGTCGTCGCCACCAACATCTGTATCTACAAATTCTGGGCGAGCACCACGAGGATTCTCATTTTTCTCAAACGCATGTTCTAGGCTGCGTTTTAAACGGTCAATCGCACCGTGAATGGCTGTATCAATATTATGACCACGATGATTCACAACCACTGGTTTTAAACCTGCTGGACGTGCTTCAATCATACAACGAATGTCGTCATCACCGCCTTTTTCACCATTTTCATCACTAAAATGCACTGAAAAATGGGTAATACGCTCACTGTGGCGTTGGAATTCATTATTCAGTTCTTCACGAACGTAACTAATTAATCGATCACTGTTTTGAATGTTTTTATCGGTACGGATTTCAATGTTCATGATTTCATCCTCTTGCGTTCGTTATTTCTGAATCTTGTTGTGCCAAAATCTTACACATAATTTTATATATATGTTTTGGCGTGTTTATAATGTGCTGTTTTTACAGCATAAAGTACATCTTCAACTTAGTTTGGAATCACTTCCTCCTACGTGAATGATGAACACTTTTAATTCTGCAGAACCGTGTCCCTATACCTTGAATATCGGGCCTATCTGAAAAATATGCAAGCGATATTTATAGAAAAGCAGCAAAAGAATAACCCTTTTATCACCAATTTCAGCTTAGATGTTCAATAAGCGATCAATTTGGATAGCACTACGTTGTTCAATCTATTGCCAATGAGAAACTTGATGCTTTTAAAGGGTTTAGTCACACCTGCAATATTCACCTTTACATTTTGACCATTGGTTTTAAATCGTTTAAAAAGTATTCAACCCAAAAGCTGATAGAAAACACCCCAAAATGACCCGTCAATAATCGAATTTTGCTTTATTTTTGCTAAAGAATCTGTATCCTTGAAACGCTTTTATTGGGGTCTATTTTTATGAAACTTACACATATTGCTGCGCTGTGCGCAATCTCCACTGCTGCAATTTTTACGCAAGCTGCACCGATTTGGCAAGATTCTAGCCTGACTGCTCTTTATGGTGAAAACTATAAATTAGGTACAGAAGATCGTACGACTCTTACTGCTGAATATGCAGCTAAACTCAAATATTCTGATGTGTTCTTCTTCGTTGACCAACAATGGGATGGCAATGATGATGACTCAACCTATTTTGAATTAGCGCCACGTTTAAGCTTGGGTGAAACTACAGGTCAAAACTTATCTTTTGGCCCAGTGAAAGATGTTCTCATTGCAACTACTTGGGAACATAATGCTGGACACGGTGCTAATCCTGAATTCAATAACTTTTTATACGGTATTGGTTTTGCTTTAGACATTCCATATACGCAATATGCAAATGTAAATTTCTACAAAGCAGACAACGATCTCACTAAAGATGATTATCAAATGACCATCACTTATGCTGTACCATTTAAAATTGGTTCAGAAGAGTTCTTGGCTGATGCCTTCCTAGACTGGTCTACTGCAGAAGATGACCATGCCAGCGAATTAAACTGGACTTCTCAATATAAATGGAATGTGGGCAAACACATTTCACCTAAAACCAAATTATACGTGGGTATCGAACACTCTGTTTGGAACAACAAGTTTGGTATTAAAGGCGTAGATCAAAACGATGTCAGCGCATTGGTCAAATACCATTTCTAAGCTGTATTTTTCTCTGTTCAAAAAAGCAAGACTTCGGTCTTGCTTTTTTATTGGTCATTAAAATAGTTTCCAATAAATATGCTTTGCTCATAACCATGCAACCCATTTGTACTTAGCGCAAAACTCCGCTACATTGAGTTAAATTTCAAATAAAAAGCACTGTGAAGCCCACATGCAAAAAACCGATTTCATTATTCTGCTGTTTTGTGCGATTGCTGCAATTTTGCATGGCATGAGCGGTTTTGGTTTTCCTATGCTCAGTACGGCTGCGGTGGCGATGTTATATCCACTCAGTACTGCGGTTGCTTTGGTTCTGATTCCCTGTTTGCTTCTTAACGTGTACATGCTGCGGGGCGATGCCACACAATCTATATTCAGCAGTTTATATGGCTACTGCAAAAAATATTGGGGTTTAATCTTCAGTGCGCTGATTGGCAGCTATTTGGGCGTCAGTTTGCTGCTCATTCTGAACGAAGGTTATTTAAAATTGGCAATGGGCGTACTGATTTTATTGTACGTGGCCGATCAATTTCGACAACGTCCTTTGCAAATTTCTGCCTCACTCAAAAATATGCTGATTTTTGGTTTGCTGGCAGGTGTGATTGGTGGTGCGACCAATGCCATGGCACCATTTCTAATGATGTATTTACTCAGCACTCAACACAGCAAAACCGATATTGTGGTGATTAGCAACTTAAACTTTATTATTTCCAAACTCATTCAATTGGCAGTTTTATATCCAGTAATTCAACAGTTTAACCACACTCAATTACAAGTTTTAGCCCTGATTTGCATCATCTCTGTGCTGATGGTGTATATCGGCAGTCTGATTCGTAAACAAATTTCCCAGACATTATTTAAGCAGATTGTATTTACATTATTGGGTTTTATGGCACTTTATGCGATTGCTCAGGGAGCATTCATCATCCAAAAATCACCTGCTTTATTGATATAAATCAGACCAATAAACATAACAAATGGAAAATTATTTAGATTTTTTTTGGCTTAAATAATTATTTACACCTATAATTAAGACCAGCTTAAAAAACAGTCTATTCAGACTGCTTCGGTCGTTTGCATCGACCAATCTTCCCTCTTTTCTTTTAATTCCTTTTGACGGAGTGAACTTCTATGGAAAATAACCATATAGAAGTGCCAGCCAATATTAAGCGAAAAGAACTGATCAAGACCTGGGTGATTGTTGCAATTGCAGCCCTGCTCTCTTTCGGTTTATACAATGTCTTGCCCTATGATGAAAATGCAAATAAGGGTCTAAGTCTGTTGCTTTTTATTGGTATTTTATGGCTCACCGAAGCTGTACACATTACCATTACCGCGCTTTTGGTGCCGGTGCTTGCCGTAATTTTGGGCATGCCTGTTGAAAATGCCAGCAAAGTGCTTGAGCCAATTAGCACCAGCAAGGCATTGGCGACTTTTGCCGATCCTGTTATTTTCCTGTTCTTTGGTGGTTTTGCTTTAGCGACTGCACTGCACATTCAGAAACTGGATCGTAAAATTGCGATGTGGATTATTTCCATGTCGGGCGGTCACTTGGGGATTTCGGTTTTATCTATTTTTATTGTCACTGCTGCGTTGTCGATGTGGATTTCCAACACAGCCACGGCGGCGATGATGTTACCGTTGGCGCTGGGTTTGTTATCACACCTCGATGCCACTAAAGAGCGTAAAACCTTCGTTTTCATTTTATTGGGGATTGCCTACTCTGCCAGTTTAGGTGGTTTGGGTACGTTGGTAGGTTCGCCACCAAACGCTATTGCAGCCAAAGCGTTAGACTATGACTTTGCTGACTGGATGAAAATTGGTTTACCAATGATGCTGATTTTGCTACCAGCAATGTTGGTCAGCTTATATTTGGTATTGCGTCCAAATTTAAATCAAAAAATTCATTTTGAAACTGAAGTAATTCCTTGGACCAAAACCCGTGTTGCAACGATGATTTTATTCGTATGTACTGCAGTGGCGTGGATTTTCGGCAAGAAACTTAGCGAAACCTTTGGTATTAGCCAACCCGATACATGGACTGCATTAACTGCTGCATGTTTAGTGGTTATGCTAGGTACTGCGTCTTGGAAGCAAGTGGCTGAAAATACCGATTGGGGCGTGTTATTACTGTTCGGTGGTGGTTTAACCCTCAGTGCGATCTTAAAAGATTCAGGCGCATCTTTGGTATTGGGTCAAACCCTTGCCAATACCTTTGGTGATACTTCGCCATTGGTAGTGATTTTTGCGGTGACCATCTTCATTATTTTCTTAACTGAATTTACCAGTAATACAGCGTCTGCTGCGTTATTGGTTCCTGTATTTGCTGCAATTGCAGACCAAATGGGTATTCCAAAAGAAATTTTAGTGGTGATTATTGGTATTGGTGCATCGTGTGCCTTTATGTTACCTGTGGCAACGCCACCAAATGCGATTGTATTTGGTACAGGTCAAATTAAACAAAGTGAAATGATGAGTGTGGGCATGGTGTTGAACGTCATGTGCGTATTTATTATTTCATTATTTGTATATTGGTTCTTTAGTTAAGGATCAATAAAAAATGGAGCACAAGATGCTCCATTTTTTTCGCCTCAATTTTAGAATATTTTTAATCATCAAATCATTACCTAAATAAATTCGCTATACTCAGGACATAATAATTTAGACACAATGAGGAGGGTTAAATGGCTAAGTTTTTAAATACGAGCGCGACCAATTTTTTCTTAGAAGAACTGATAAAAAATGCCAAAGAAAGGTTAATTTTAATTAGCCCATATTTACGTTTAAATGACCGTATTAAAGAGTTACTTGAAGATAAAGATCGACTCAAAATTGATATTCGAATCGTTTATGGAAAAAGTGATTTACATCCTGATGAAATAAAATGGATGCAAAAACTTGATTTTGTTCGGCTCAGTTTTTGTAAAAACTTACATGCTAAATGCTATCTCAATGAATCTGAATGTATTATTTCTAGTCTAAATCTTTATGAATTTAGCCAAATTAATAATAACGAAATGGGCATTTTGATTCGCAAATATGAAGATCAAGATGTCTTTAAAGATGCTTATGAAGAAGCGCAACGTATTATTCGTATTAGTGATGAAGTTAGAATTAGTTTAGATGAAGTGAAAGCCGAACCAACAAATGAATCTGTTGAAGAAACCAATGACAATAATGTTGGTAAATTAACATCATCTAAACTTGCAGCAAAACATAAAATGAAAACCAATGAATTGTTGGCTCATTTTACCGAAAAAGGCTTATTAAATATCAATGATGCTGGAAAGCACATACTCACTCAACAAGGCAAAGACGTAGGTGCAGAATTTAAAACCAGTCAATATGGTGGATATTTTTTATGGCCTGAAAATATTGAATTATAAACACCAATCAAAATTACAATAAAAAGCATCCATTACTTTTTTGAAATAATGGATGCTTTTTCTAAATTAAATCAGCTTAAACCGCCAAATCGGCTAAATTACCTTTTTGCTCTAACCACACTTTACGGTCTGCAGAGCGTTTTTTAGCCAGCAATTTATCCAATAAACCTGCGGTAAAATGACTATCATCCAAATCCAATTGCACCAAACGGCGTGTATTTGGATCCATCGTGGTTTCACGTAACTGACTGGCATTCATTTCACCCAAACCTTTAAATCGGGTAATTTGCGGATTTTTGGTTTTGGCTTTTTTCAGCGTGTTTTCTAACTCATCTTCATCTAGCGCATAATGCACATCTTTACCGTCATCAATACGGAATAACGGCGGCATGGCGACGTATAAATGCCCATCTTCCACCAAACTTGGGAAATGTTTCACGAATAAAGCACACAGCAAAGTGGCAATGTGTAAACCATCTGAGTCGGCATCGGCCAAAATACAAACCTTACCGTAACGCAATTCAGATAAATCATCACTACCTGGGTCAACCCCAATCGCAATTGCAATATCGTGTACCTCCTGCGAACCCAAAACCTCGTCCGAAGACACTTCCCACGTATTTAAAATTTTTCCACGAATTGGCATGATCGCCTGAAAGTTTTTATCACGCGCTTGCTTAGCAGAACCACCTGCAGAGTCACCTTCTACAATAAACAGTTCCGATTCTTCACGGGTTTGTCCCACGCAGTCGGCTAATTTACCCGGCAAAGCTGGGCCTGAAACGATTTTTTTACGTTCTACTTTTTTCGCTGCTTTTAAACGACGACCTGCTTTGGAAATTGCCATTTCTGCCAATTGCATGGCAATGTCAGAATTTTGGTTTAACCACAAGGCAAAGGCATCTTTGGCGATATTCTGCATAATGCTTGCCGCTTCACGGCTCGATAAACGCTCCTTGGTCTGCCCAGAAAACTGCGGCTCTTGGAACTTTAACGATAAAATGTAGTTAACCCCATCCCAAACATCTTCGGCAGATAGCTTTAAATTGCGCGGCAATAAATTGCGTAATTCACAGAACTCACGTAAAGCATCGGTCACACCAGAACGTAGTCCATTGACATGCGTACCGCCTTGCGCAGTCGGAATCAAGTTGACATAACTTTCTTGAATTTGCTCGCCGCCTTCTACATTCCAGCAAATTGCAAACTCTGCACTGGCACGCTCTGCCTCACCTGTCGCCACAAAAGCAGGGGCAGGTACAATCTCTCGATCTTCCAGCTCATCCATCAAATAGTCGACTAGACCATTTTCAAACTGCCAGACAATTTTTTCATCGTTAATTTCATCAATGTAATGAATTTCTAAACCTGCAGCTAGTACCGCTTTGGCTTTTAAATTGTGTTTTAAGGCTTTTAGCGCAAATTTAGGTGAATCGAAATATTTAGCTTCAGGCCAGAAATGTACCAACGTACCCGAAGCACGTTTTGGGGCTTTGCCTTCCAAGACTTCTAAAGGTGCAGCAGCTTCGCCCTGATCAAAAGCCATTTTATACAGGTTGCCCTGACGCTGTACGGTCACTTCAACCCGACTGGACAAGGCATTCACTACAGAAATACCGACCCCGTGCAAACCACCCGAAAATTGGTAGTTGTCGGTGCTGAACTTACCGCCTGCATGCAGCTTGGTCAGAATAATTTCAATCCCGCTTTGCCCGTATTCTGGGTGAATATCGACAGGCATACCACGGCCATTGTCTTCTACCGACAAAGAGCCATCTTTATAGACTTTTACGGTAATTTTATTGGCATGCCCTGCAAGTGCTTCATCCACCGCATTATCAATAACTTCTTGCGCCAAATGGTTCGGACGTGTGGTGTCGGTATACATGCCCGGGCGACGACGTACTGGATCTAAACCAGATAAAACTTCAAGAGATTGAGCGGTATATTGAGACACGTTGTACTGTTTCCTTAAGCTAGGGAATCCGATAAAAATTGCAGTAACATCGGAATTTTGTCTGCAAAATCATCCATGGCATGATTGCCGTGCGCTTCAGTCATGATCATGGCCGAAGGTGAGGCAGCACTATAATAACGCTGCGCTTCACGATAATCCAAAACTTCATCGCCTTGTTGCAATAACACCAATATTTTGTCTGCATCTTGCGCAACTGGCAACGCAATGTCTGCTAAGTCATCCAATTGCGCTGCAGTTAAGCTCCAGTTCGGATGTACCACATAGGGCAGCACATCGCCAAACAAGTCCTGAAACAATTGCCATGGTCGCATAGCAGGGTTAATCACAACAGCAGGCACATGATGCTGTGCGACCAGTTGTGTCGCATAAAAGCCGCCTAGACTGCTGCCCACCAATGCCACATTGGGCAAACGTCGAATCAATGCCGATACGTTTGCCAAAACCTCTAAAGGTGGAGCATTTAAATCGGGCAAATGCATCTGAATACCAGGGCGATGCTGCTGCACATAGGCATACAATAGCTGCCCTTTCATGGACAAAGGACTACTTTGAAAACCATGTAAATAAATTAAATTCATGCGCGACATTTCTTAGTAACACCATTCAATTTTTGGCTGATACAGCACTTATTTTGCGTTTTTAATTTAATTTTCATGGAAAAATGCAATTGTTAGACAAAAAGATGCGAACATCTTGGCAGTCATCGGTATTTTACAAGTAGTTCAAGATGAACACGATAAAATAAAAGTATCGGGTTTGGTGACAATTCATCTAAAAATTTGCAGTTCTGTAAATTCATGAAATGCCAGCAGACCCTTGAGTTTATACCGCGAACCCAAGTAAAAATAAAGCGTTCGGTATATGGGAACACAAGGGGCAACACAGTATGCCAAGTTTAACACCGCTGCATGAAACGTATTGTAGATGGGATCGTACACCTCCAAGTCAGGCCGATATCTTAGAAGGCTTGGCACAGTTGGTCAGCACGCGCCTGAATGCCGTGATGAGCGAAGTGATTCAAACCATTCAGCGTGAAGTTTTGCTCAGCGTATTTGGCATGAGCGAACAACGCTCGCAAAAGTTTCAAAAAACCGCAACTTTTCAAAAGTTGTATAAGTTTGCCTTCCACAGCTTACAACAATACGGCTATCACTTTGTTGCACCAGGTTTACGTCAAATCATTGCGCAATTTCCCAACTTACATGACAAAGCACTCACGCCAAGCCTGCATTTTTTAGTCGGTGTACTGAATGGCGTACTGGGAGATTATCTACTCGAACAGCAAAATCCGCTCGCCTTACCTATGGTGCTCTATGACCATTATGGCGAAGTCCAACAAGGCGATTTGTCTGGACGTGTGGTAATTTTTGTGCACGGTTTATGCCGCAATCACCTCGATTGGACTACACACCAATTTGGTGGTTTTGGTGAAAAATTACTGGCACAACGTGACCATAACACCATGTTATATCTGAATTACAATACAGGGCGTCGCATTTCTGCCAATGGCCGCAGTCTTGCCAATACCTTAGATGATTTAATTCAGCGTCATCCTAAAATTACCAGTATTGATTTAATTGGGCACAGCATGGGTGGCTTGGTGTCGCGCAGTGCGCTGTTTTACGGCAAGCAAAATTTGCAGCACTGGATTCACTTGGTCGAAAATCTGGTCTGTTTAGGCTCACCACATCACGGAGCAGTGTTGGAGCGTTTTGGTTTCCATTTACAGGAAAAATTAGGTCGCTTTCCCATTGTGAAAATTGTCGGGCATCTGGTCAATATTCGCAGCAACGGCATTTTAGATTTGCGCTATGGCAGTGTGCGAGATGATGACTGGGAACATAATCAGGCACGAATTGGACAGGTCGATGACAACCGCAAACCCGCACCTTTGCCGACCCATATTAATGCTTATTTCGTGGCAGGCAGCATTGAGTTTGAGAAAAAGCAGAACCTGACCCGCAAAGTCATTGGCGATTATTTAGTCAGTATAAAAAGTGCTTTGGGGGAACATCCTAACCCACGTTTTCAATTAAAACTGCCTGAATCGCACAAAGCTGTGTTCTATGGTCTGAACCATTTTCAGTTGCAATATCATCCGAGTGTGGCTGAGCAATTGGTGAAATGGTTTTATCCTGCGCATGAAGAAGTGCCAGAGCAGCAAATTCGTGAGTTTATTGGTGATTGGTCAAGCTTAGAAGGCATCGCGCTCACCTAACATAGTCTAAACAGTTCAAAATACGCTACAACACGATGATTTTTAGATAGATTATCAACAGATACACAAAAAAAATGCGCCATCGCAATTTTATGGATGACGCATTTTTATCAATTCAGTGGGTAGGCTCCCGGAATTTATTTTTTCTTCACTTTGCCAAATGTAGTCGATGCCACAAAAGGATAGTTACGCAGCAATTGCCATAAACTAATGATCGCCAACACGCTAAAGAACAGCAATGACCACACAGGTAAAGACTGCCCTAAGAACGTCCAGTCAATCACAGCACATTCACCTGAACCCGACAGTACTTGTTGCAATACGGCTTTCATGGGTAAGGCATCTACCAAATAATCTAGCCCTGGACCGCAGCTTGGCACTTGATCGGGCGGTAAGTTTTGCAGCCACACATGCCGTGCTGCCACACCCACTGACCATAAAATTCCAATACTGCCGAACAGCGCGTAAATACGCTTAACCACGTTAGATTTAGGGTTATGCACAAAAGCAATCAGTGAAACCAAACCCAATGCAATTAAGCCCACCCGCTGAAAAACGCACAGTGGACACGGCGCTAAACCTTGCACATGCTCTAAATACAATGCAAATGTCATCCCAATGACACTGGCTAAAAATAAAACACCACTTAGCAGACGATAACTCAATTGCATGTTTAAATCTCTGAGCTGTTATCTATATTGTGCGACATAGTCTGCAAAACTCAGACCCTGTGCTTGTTCAAGTTGTTGTTGTTGCTGAATAGATTGCACTGCAATTTCATCAAAATATGTTTGTGTTTCAGGACGCAGCGCATGTTGCTCATACGCATGTGCATGTTGCTGCGCCATATAACTGCCAAAGCCCCACGTACCGCCATGACGAATAGTATCGGCAATCATGTGTGCCGACAGAGTTTCATCGACTTCATGTAAACGCGCCATCATGCGTTCTAAAGCTTGAGAATACAGCTGCGTCGCATAACTTTGGTCGAGTAAAGCAGCCAAAGGTTGCATGGCGGTGACATACTGCTGTCCCCACGCTTCAATTGGGGTTTTAACATCGCTCTCTTGAATGTGCGCATTTGGCGCACGCCCACGATTGACCACTTCGGCCTGATTTTTTTCGATGATGCTTTGTTCCGCATCTAACAAGGCTGGGCTGTCTTGCAACAAACAATACAATGCTAAGACTTCCAAAAAGCCTGCGGTATGTTCATCTATCCCAATTGGGCTATACGGATTAACATCTACCGCGCGTAATTCGACATAACCAATACCACGATTGGCAAGTGCTTGAGATGGGGTTTCACCCTCTTGTGGCACTTGTTTTGGGCGCACTAAACTATAGTACTCATTTTCAATTTGCAGCACATGGTCATTAATTTGAATAGGCTCACCCGTGGCATCATCTAAACCTAAGCGGCTAAATGGCAAGTACGGGGTTTTTACGGCTTTTTGCAAACCATCCAAATAACCCGTTAAATCATTGTAATGAATACCAAGTTTTTTCTGCGCCGAGTTTTGATAGCCAAAGTTACCCATACGCAATGCAGTCGCATACGGTAAATACAACGTGCCTCTTAACAACGGCAGCAAATGATGTTCACGCCCCGTCATAAAACACTGACAAACCGATGGACTTGCACCGACTAAAAACATCACCAATGGTGTTAAACGAATAAAGTTACGAATTAAACCTAAATAACGATGACTACGATAATCTTGCAAACTCAGTGCTTTGAGCTGCTCATCACTTTCATGTTGTTGCAAGGCGGCAAATAAATGTTCAGGGAAGGATAAATTATAATGCACCCCTGAAATGGTCTGCATACGGCGACCATAGCGCACACCTAAACCACGGCGATACAAAGTTTTAAAGCGCCCAATATTGGAGCTGCCATATTGCGCCAGTGGAATACCGTCATCGGTTTCATCAAGCATACATGGCATCGACAGCGGCCAAAGTTTTTCACCTTCGCCTAAGTGCTGATGCACCACGCTATGAATATCTCGCAAATAATCAAGCGCGTGTTGAATGCTGCTTTGCGGTGGAGTAATGAACTCCATCAACGCTTCGGAATAGTCCGTAGTAATATGCGGATGTGTGAGTGCCGAACCCAAGGCTTGAGGATGTGCTTGCTGCGACAAGAAGCCATCGCTTTGCATACGCAGACTTTCGCGTTCAATCCCGCGCAACATCCCTTGAAGCAACGCAGCGTCTACCCATGTTGGTAGAACATCTTGCGCATTTGGTTCGGGTTGACTCATTACACTCTCGCTTAATCCAATACACTACAAATACGACATAAACCACAGGCTGATTTTGGGTCGGTGGCAATTTTCTCTATCATGCAGATGATCTGAGATGAAATTGCTACCGTTCAAGTATAACTTGATTTGGCATCAGCACATGCGCTTGGGCTGTTTTTTCTAACAAAATGATGATTTTGGGGCATGCTGACATTTTATAAAGTGGTCAACGTCAATAAATTTTAATTTGGCAATTTTTTATCACAAAGTTGCACTATAAGACATGCTAAATTTGTGATTTTATAATCAAAAGAACAGAGGTAAATAATAAAGCGTATGAATTATCAAGATTTTTTAGATTTTTGGTTTTCTCCTGCTGCAGAACCGAACTGGTTTGTCAAAAGCGCAGAATTTGATGCCCTGCTCGCAGAAAAATTTACCGATGTACTGCAACAAGCGGCACAAGGAGAACTATGGACATGGCGCGAAACACCCGCAGGTCGTTTGGCAGAAATCATTGTTTTAGATCAATTATCACGTAATTTATACCGTAATGACCCGCGTGCCTTTGCCCAAGATGGAATAGCCTTGGTGTTGGCACAGGAAATGATTCACTTAAAATTGGATCAGGACTTAAACCCAACCGAACGTCGTTTTCTATATATGCCGTTTATGCACAGTGAATCCAAACGTATTCACGAAGTCGCATTAACGTTGTTTGAAAGTTTGAATGACCCCACCGTGTTGGGCTATGAACTGAAACATAAAGTGATTATTGACCGTTTTGGGCGTTATCCGCATCGGAATCAGGTGTTGGGACGTCCTTCGAGTGCAGAAGAACTTGAGTTTTTAACCCAACCCAATAGCAGTTTCTAACTGGCGAGCTTGTCTTGGCTGGTTGATGTGTACAGGAGCTTTCACATGAAATATTCCCTACTCGGTCTTGCCCTTGCCAGCAGTTTGCTGTTTACAGGCTGTGCCACGACATCCTCTAAACCGCTCAGCTTTGAGCAGTTGGGGCAATACAGCACCACACCACTGAATGCGCAAACCTATCGGATTAGTTTTTTAGCGGGTCATAACATGAGTTTTGGCACTGCAGAAGAAATTACTTTGGTGAAAGCAGCACAAACCACGCTGCAACACGGTTTTCGCTTTTTTAAAGTTTTAGATGATCCGAGTAACCGTAGCCAGAAACCACCTAGACAAGCCGTGGTTTACCCTGCACCAAGTTACTATCCGTATAGCTATTCGCCGTATGGATATTATCATCGTCGCGCACCATTCTGGCCTGACCCATTCTATGATATGCCGCAAGTGGTGACCCTCGATCCGACTCAAGTGTCTTACACCATTCAGTGTTTTAAAGATCAAAAATCTGCACCTGAAGATGCCTTTGATGCGAGCCTAATTTTACAATCACTGGGGGCAAAATATGGTTTAAGTCCCACAGGACAACCATTACCCCCACCAACCTCTGCCCCTGCCGCGCCCTAATGAGATAAGGATGCCTGCATGAATACAGCGTCTGACCACACTTTAGCGAGCAGCTCGCAGCATAGCTCTCCGAGCCTGCAACGCAGTAAACGCTTTGCCACCATTGCTTTAGTGATTGCCGTGCTGGCATGGCTGGCATTAATGCTGACCGCAAAATTACTGCCTGAATATACGTGGTTGATTCACATACTAATGCTGTCTGCCGAAGCAGGCGTGGTCGGTGGTCTGGCAGACTGGTATGCGATTACGGTGCTGTTTCGCAATCCTTTTGGCAAAATGCCAATTCCTAAATTCTTACGTGATCACACCGAAATTATTCCACGCAACAAAGACCGTATTGCCGAGTCGATGGGGCGTTTCGTACAGGAAAACTTTTTATCGCCCCAAGTGGTACAAAAAAGCCTGCACAGCACTGACTTATCTTTATCCGTGGGCAAATGGTTGGCGAATCCACAAAATAATGCGCAAGTGACCCAAGTCATTCAGCAGACTGTACCGAAAATTTTTGAATTTGTCGGGCAAGAACAAATTGGGCGCTTTATTCAAAGCAACAGTGTGCAATGGGTTCGCAACACGCAGGTCAACCACTTGGCCAGTGAAATGCTGCGTGCGGTTTTGGAAAATGACTTTCATCAGGATGTGCTGCAACGCGGTTTAGACCTTGCCCATGACTGGATGCTGAAACATCCTGAAAAAAGCCGTGAATTGACCCGTCAATTGTTTAAAGAGCTTGGCGTGTGGAAACTGGCCAAAGGTGCGAGCTGGATTGGAATTGATGTGCAGCAACGCACCATAGATTCTTTACTGCAACGGGTCGAATCTATGTTGGCAGACCCTGAACACCCTTGGCGACAAAAAATTGAAGAGGCTGGGCAACAACTGATGTTACAACTGGCAGATAACAACAGCAGTGCCAGTCTACGTCTAAATGACACTAAAAATGCCCTATTAGACAGTCCACAAGTCTTGAATTTTATCAGTGGTGCAGTGGTGATTCTCTGCAATGCGATTAAGGAAGATTTACAAAAACCTGATTCGGGAATTGCACAAAACCTGCGTGTTGCTATTCAGCAAGTCGGTGAAAATATCATTGCCAATACCGCAGTACGTCAATTACTGAATGAAAAAATGAGTACGATTGCGGTGAACTTGTCAGATCAATATAGTGAAAAAGTAATTCGCTTTATTAGTGAGCGCATTCATGAATGGGACTCGCGCGAAATGATTGGCAAAATTGAAAACGAAGTCGGTGGTGATTTACACATGATTCGGGTCAATGGTGTAGTGGTAGGTGCATTTATTGGTCTGGGATTGGGGATTATTCGGGCATTGGTGGAGTTGATTTGAGATGAAATTTTTTTGATAAGTCGATCTTGAGGTGTTCAATCAAAAATAACGCCTCGAACGATCTATTCAAGCCACATCATCACCCTTTACCCCATTTGCATTCCCCCCTGAAAACGCTACGATGTAAAACAAGCTGCTGCCACAACCAGAACCCCACTATGCTCGATATTCACGCGAAACTGCCTGCTCAAGGTCTGAGTATTTTTAGTACCATGTCTAACTTGGCACAACAACTGAATGCCTTAAATTTATCGCAGGGTTTTCCCGACTTTCCCCCACCTGCAGCATTACTGGATGCTTTAAGCCAAGCCACACACGCAGGCTTCAATCAATATCCTTTGGGCGATGGTTACTTGCCACTACGCGAACAACTGGCACAGCAATTTTTACAGCGTGATCAGCTAATGCTTGACCCGATCAGTGAAATTACCATCACCCCAGGGGCAACACTGGCTATTTTTAGCATCATGCAAACCGTGCTGCAGGCAGGCGATGAAGTCATTATTTTTGATCCAAGTTATGACAGTTATGCACCCTGTGTAAAATTGTTGGGTGCAAAAGCCGTTCATATTCCGCTGCAGGCTCCACATTTTCAGGTGGACTGGAATATGGTCAAAGATGCGATTCATGCCAAAACCCGCATGATCATCATCAACACACCACATAACCCCACAGGCACAGTATGGTCAGCGCAAGATTGGCAGCATTTAATTGATGTTATTCAGGAACATAATATTGTGGTGCTGTCCGATGAAGTCTATGAACATTTGGTCTTTGATGCGCATCAACACCGCTCTGCACTGTCTTTTCCTGAGCTTAGGGAACGCAGTTTTGTCGTGGGTTCCTTTGGTAAAACTTTTCATGTCACAGGCTGGAAAACAGGCTACTGTGCGGCTGCACCTGCCTTAATGCAGCTCTTTCGCCAAGCCTATCAATTTATTAATTTCTGCGGAGTTAGCGCTGTGCAAGTGGCTTTGGCAAATTATATGCAGCAGCACCCTGAACATATTGCAGAACTGGCAAAGTTTTATCAGGACAAACGTGATTTGTTTAATCAAGGCATTGCCAATTCACGCTTTCAATTCAGCCCTGCACAAGGCACTTATTTTCAAAATTTAGATTACAGCAATATCCGTCCCGGCTTAAATGCTGTCGATATGTGCCATTTTCTAGCCGAGCAGCACGGCATTGTCGGTATTCCTGTGTCTGCATTTTATCAAACCCCACCCGATGATTTACGTTTAATCCGTTTCTGCTTTGCTAAAAAAACCGAAACCCTGTTGCGTGCAGGTGAAATTTTATCGGCAATTTAAGCGATGAAGCTCCACTGAAATGTCACTGAGTTACTGAAAAGCTAAGGCTTTTTATGACCAAATCATGCTAGGGTGAAATTTCAAACAACCGCATATTGAAGCGCAGGATTTGGCATGGCAAGACCTCAGGCACTGGTCGATCACCCTCAGCTTTGGAAAACCTTTTTGGTATTTCTATTGCCACTGATTGCCACCAATATTTTGCAAAATCTTTCGGGCACCATTAACACGATTTTTGTCGGGCAAATGCTCGGTGTGGAAGCCATTGCTGCGGTGTCGGTATTTTTTCCCATTATTTTTTGCCTGATGGCCTTTGTGATTGGGCTTTCGGCAGGATCGACCGTGTTGGTCGGGCAAGCGTGGGGCGCACAAAATGTCGAAAAAGTGCGTTGTATTGTCGGTTCGACTTTATTTATGACCCTAATTGGCGGCAGTTTCATTGCCTGTTTGGGGGTGATTTTTGCCGAACAAATTTTAATATTATTAGGCACAGACCCTAAAGTGATGCATCTATCCCTGCCGTATGTGCAATGGATGTTGGCAGGCAGCCCACTGCTGTTTGTTTATATTATTTATACCTCTATTTTACGTGGAGTGGGCGATAGCCTTACGCCACTCATTGCCCTGAGTTTGACTAGTTTAATGGGATTGGTGATTACCCCCATCCTGATTGCAGGTTATTTTGGCTTTCCTCGCTTGGGCATTATTGCCCCTGCAATTGCCACCATTCTGGGCTATCTGGCTGTTTTAATTTTTTTGGTGATTTACCTGAATAAAAAGAATCATCCCTTAAAAATGGATGTGCATCTACTACGTCAAATTCGGCATCAACCCAATTTAAGCAAGGTGATTTTACGCTTAGGGATTCCCACAGGCTTACAAATGGTCACTACCTCTATGGCAGGTTTGGTGATTGTCGGTTTGGTCAATCGGCATGGTGCTGAGGCCACTGCCGCCTATGGCGCAGTTAATCAGGTGTTGAACTATATTCAATTTCCTGCGCTATCTATTGCAATTGCCGCTTCAATTTTTGCTGCACAAGCCATTGGTGCAGGCAAAGCCGAATTACTGGCTAAAGTGACCCGTACAGCCTTAGGCATGAATTTGCTGATTACAGGTATTTTAGTCACCTTGGGTTATTTATTTTCTAAATATCTGATGGCGTTGTTTATTACCGATCCTGCGGTGGTGGTACTGGGTCAGCAGCTCTTATTTATTGTGTTATGGGCCATTTTATTTTTTGGTGCCAGTGCAATTTTTGCCTCCATTATGCGCGCCAGTGGCACGGTCAATGTTCCAATGATCATCAATATTTTAGCGATTGTTTTAATTGAAGTACCGTGTGCTTATTTCTTCAGTCAGTGGTGGGGTTTGCAAGGAATTTGGTATGCCTATGCCTTGGCATTTGTGAGTCTGTGCATCGGTCAAGGTGCGTATTATCAATTTGTCTGGAAGAAAAAAACCATTCAGGTTTTGGTCTGAATGGTCTGTTATATTTGTAAGTTAGATTAACCGCGTTTCTTGCCCAACTTAGTCGCCCATGCGGTAACTTTCTGATAACCCGTTGGAACAATACGCTGGATTAAATCCAAAGTTTTGGCATCATTACCAATCAATAAACGGCGCTTGTCTTTTTGTACCGCTTCTAAAATTTGGCGCGCCGCTTCTTCAGGCGGGCAACGCAATAATTTATTAAAAGCACGTGCCGATTTTTCAGGATTCATGCCCAAAGTGCGCATGCTGTCGTTCATTTTAGCATTGTTGGCAATATTGGTACGAATCCCGCCTGGATGCACGCTCAACGCACTCACACCACAATTTTCCAAATCCAATTCCTGACGCAAAGACTCGGTAAAACCGCGCACCGCAAATTTGGTTGCGTTATAAGCCGACTGCGTTGGCTGTGCAGTTAAACCAAATAAACTGGAAATGTTAATGATATGACCATCTCCCGTTTGTTTGATTAAAGGCAAAAATTCTTTGGTGCCATAGACCACACCCCAGAAATTAATACCAACAATCCACTCCAACTCTTCGTAACTTGCACCTTCTACGGTAGAACCCAACGCCACGCCTGCATTATTAAAAATCATATTGACCGAGCCGTGGTCTCGCACAGTTTCAGCTGCCCATTCGCGCATTTGTTCTAATTTAGAAACATCCACCTTTTTAATGGTCACGCGCACATTACTGTCTTTGAGCAAATCCACTGTTTGCGCCAAACCTTGTTCATTCACATCACTGAGCGATAAATGACAGCCTTGCTTCGCCAATAGAACAGCCAATTGCTGCCCAATACCCGAGCCTGCGCCTGTAATTGCGGCAACTTTATTTTTAAAATTTTTCATGTGATTTCCTTGAGTATGTGGCGTGCACAGTTCAGACCTGCTTGTTGTTTTGTAGGGCTGTGCGATGCGCTGTGGTTTAAATATAATTTTGACAATAAGTATTGTCAATATAAGCCAGTACGAATATCGCAAACAAATATGAAAACATAGGTTTAACAGATAATTATTGCTAATATAAAACCCATTAACGAATTTATTTGGCTCAAGTGAAGATGACAGAACAACTGCCCATCCACGCAGATACACAACAACAGCCCCAGAAACAACAAAAAGAACGTCAGTTTAAAGGTCTGTCTTTAACTGAACGCAAACAGGCACGTCGGGAAAAACTGATTGAAGCGGGTATTCAGGCCTATGGTACGCATGGTTTTTTTGCCGTGACTGTCAAAGATATTTGTACCGAAGCCAAACTGACCGAGCGTTACTTTTACGAATCCTTTAAAAAAAGCGAAGAACTATTTCAGACTATTTTTTTAAAACTGATTGATGAATTGCAGCAAAATGTCATGCAAGCCATTATGCAAGCCTCGGCTGATCCTAAAAAAATGATTGATGCAGGACTGACTGCTTTACTGACCACGCTAAAAAATAACCCGCAAATGGCACGTATTATTTATATTGATGCCATGCTGGTGCAAGAACTACATAACCAAGCCACCATTCACGAAACTATGTCGCGTTTTGACCGCATGATTCAGGCCTTTGTCATGCTGATGATGCCGCATTTAGACCGCCCCAACCGAGAAATTTCACTGGTAGCGACAGGCTTAAATGGTTATGTCACCCAAATTGCGATTCGCTGGGTGATGAGCGATTTCAAACAATCCATGGAAGATGTCTTGTCTTCTTGCCGTATTGTATTTTTATCGTTATTACAGACCTTTTCGGAAAAAGAGCAAGCTTTTGTGAAAGATTCTTCGACATTGTCATAAAATCGAAAAATATTCATAATATTTTTCAAATTCAGAGGGGTCTGCTGACATTTCATAAATGGCTTGCGCTGTAGGCTAAAACTGAGCAGATCAGGCAGGGAATAGTGGGTCTATTGCCAAGTTTCATAACGCAATCTGAGAAAGTTTTAGCTACAGTCCTTCGGAACGAGCATATTTTTTTGCCGCTATTGCGTTATGAGTCAGTCACTTAGAATAACTAAATTTCCTGCCTCATGCCTTATATCAGCTAAAAAATCTTGCGAGATATATCTCTCACGTCGCAAACATAGACGAAGTGTCAGCAGACCCTATTTACTTTGACTGAACCTGTTCAGTTTTTTCATCAAATCGACACTATTTTGTCACAAATTATTGCAAAAATAGCCCATTCAACCCTTTCTGCAATGATACTGTCATAATTAATCTTTGTAATAAGCCTGTCATAAATAAAACGGTCCACCGTTAACATCTATAGGATATTGCGTTGTGAAAGATGACTGCATTTTAATCGTCGATGACGAACTTCCAATTCGGGAGATGATCCATACCTCTTTAGATATGGCAGGCTTTCAGTGCTTACAAGCAGAAGATGCAAAACAAGCTCATCAGATGATTGTCGATCAACGTCCAGCGCTTATCTTGCTTGATTGGATGATGCCAGGCGGTGTCAGCGGTGTAGACTTGTGCCGTCGCCTAAAACGCGATGACAACCTTGCTGAAATTCCTGTGATTATGCTCACTGCACGTGGCGAAGAAGATCACAAAGTTCAAGGTTTAGATGCTGGCGCGGACGACTACATGACTAAGCCGTTCTCGACCCGTGAACTGGTGTCACGTATTAAAGCGGTCTTACGTCGTGCCAATGCCTTAAGCGGTGAAAAAACTATTGATGCCAACGGTTTAATTTTGGACCCAGTCAGCCAGCGTGTCAGTTTTGGTGACAATATTTTAGAAATGGGCCCAACCGAATATCGTCTATTGGCGTTCTTTATGACGCACCCAGAGCGCGCTTACACCCGAGCGCAATTGCTTGACCAAGTCTGGGGCGGGAATGTATATATTGAAGACCGAACTATTGATGTGCATATTCGTCGTTTACGTAAAGTTTTAGAACCGTATGGCGTAGACCGTTTTGTACAAACGGTACGTGGTACAGGCTATCGCTTCTCGACACGTGCGGATGTTGCTTTAGGCTAAAATTATTTTATGTACGAACCTTACCCAGTCCCTGAACTCGCCCGTGACCTCAAACAAGTTCGTTACAGCAGTTTATGGACTTTTGCCAAACAAGATTTTCGTTTATTGGCCTTTTTCCTAATTATTGCAAGCTTGATTGGTTTTGGGATTGGGTATTTTTGGATTTGTATTAGCCTCGCCTTTTTGCTGTTTTTTCTTCAGCAAATGCGCTCCCTCTATTTAGTTAATGATTGGATTTCCAATCGTCCTTATGATGTGCCGCCAAATCTGCATGGTATTTGGGGTGCATTACTGTTCAATGTTTATCGCTCACAACGTCAGGAACGTATCGTTCAGGCCGAAATGGTCGGGTTGATTGATCGCGCCCAGTCTTCATTGGTGGCGTTGGATGAAGCCGTGATGCTGATTGATGAAAATCATCAAATTGAATGGTGGAACCCTGCTGCTGAAAAGCTATTGGGTATTCAGCCTTTAGACCGTGGACGCAACATCCTCACTATTTTGCGCCAACCTAGTTTTATTGAATATTTTAATCATATTGATCAAGCACCTGACGGTTTAAAAATGAAATCTAGCGTGCATGAAGGGCAATATGTGCAAGTCAAAATGACTCAGTTTGGTGGCGATAGCCGTTTGTTATTTGCTTACGACATGACGCGTATGCATAACCTAGAACAAATGCGTAAAGACTTTGTCGATAATATTTCACACGAATTACGCACTCCGCTAACGGTGCTGAGTGGTTATATCGAAACCTTTACCGATCAGGATGATATTAACCCGCGTTGGAAACGTGCTTTTGAGCAAATGCAGTCACAAACCCGACGCATGAATGCTTTAGTGAATGACCTTCTGCTGCTGTCACGTCTGGAAAATGAAAAAACCATCGCCAAAAATCAAATCATTGAAATGCCAAGTTTAATGAATCAATTATTTGACGATGCACATGCCTATAACGTCGATTATGGACATACACTCAACTTAAATATTGACAGTCATTATGATCTGATTGGTTCAGATGTAGAATTGGCCAGCGCCTTTAGCAACCTAATCACCAATGCAATTAAATACACCCCAAAAGGCGGGACGATTACCATTGGCTGGCATGATAATGGCAATCAAGGCTATTTTACTGTAGAAGATACTGGCATCGGGATTGATCCGAAACACTTACCACGCTTAACTGAACGCTTTTATCGTGTAGACAGCGCGCGTAGCAGACAAACAGGCGGCACAGGTTTAGGTTTAGCAATTGTGAAGCACGTTTTGATGCAGCATAATGCACACTTAGAAGTCGAATCTAAAGAAAATCAAGGCTCTATATTCAAAGCTGTGTTCCCGAAAGAGCGTTTGTATTACGAGATTTAATAGGAAAACTCTCCCCTCTTATAATAGAAGGGAGAGTCTATTTAAGTTAAATATCACGTTGTTGTAATTGCAGTGTTGGTTGTGTATGAAGCGTAGTCCATTCTTCAAAGCTCATCCACTGTTCTGTCCCGACTTCTGATAAACGGACTTGTTCAACCCAATTTGGATCTTCAGCCAACATAATAATTTCTTCTATTTTTACAGGACCTTTTGGTGTCGAATCAGATAATAAATAGAAGAATTTAGTTGTACTTGGCTTCCCCATATAAACATTTGCTTTATCTACAATTCCTTGTACTTGTTCACTAGACGCAATTTTTTTGCTTGTATCTGCTGCTTTATCCAATACAACTTTAGAGGTTGAGGCTAAGGCTTTAGAACCATCTACAATATTATCTTTTGCTGATTTAAATAAAGCATTCAAACGCTCTCCATCATCCATTTTAAAATCTTTTAAAATAGTTTGTTCTGCATTTTCTATTGTTAAATCAAGATATGGTGCTTCAGAAAAACCCATCCCGTTAGCAACAAAAATCGTAGGGATAGATGAACGATGTGAGTTATAAGCTTTCACGCGAGCATTATATTCATTGCGCCATTGAGAAATTTCATGCTCACATTGCTCAATATTTGTAATTAAGCGATGGTATTGTTGGTCTGCCTTTAAATCAGGGTATCTCTCAGCCATACCCTGTAAGTTCGTTAACATCATATTACTATCTTGATAACTAGAATAGATAGCATTCATTCCTGTTTCTTTAACTACTGTTAAATGTGTCAATTGCTCACTTTCTTGATAACCTCGAACAACATCCATAAGCTGATTAATTAAATTAACTTTTTTACTAATTGAGACAGAAATATTGGATAAAGACTCTTTAATATCATGCGCCTTACGCTGCAGCGAATTATAAGAAGTAAGAACCAAATAAATAATCGCTGCAATTAAGGCAAGTAAAATCCATAACCACATAAATAAAACCCTCACTTTATAATGCATCTGCCTACAAAATAGGCAGATATTTAATATTGAGGGATAATTGTAACGTTATAAATTGAAAATTAAAGTAAAAAGCCTAACTTTTTCCCCATTTCCACCACAGAGTTGGCTTTGAATTCGGCATCCCACTGCATTTTATTTTCTTCAAACAAAACAATCGCGGTTGAACCCAAATAAAAACGTCCTAATTCTGCACCTTTTTCAAGGAATAATTGGTGTTGATTCAGTTCCAAACGCCCCGATGGTTTGACCTTGCCTGTCGCCACGGTTTCAATGCCCGCTACAATCATGGCACCCACTAAAACAACTGCCATACGCCCCAGTTCGGTATCAAACAAACACACCATGCGCTCATTGCGGGCAAATAAACCCGGAATATTTTCGGCTGTGGTTTGATTGACAGAAAACAACTCACCTGGCACATATAAAGTTTCGGTGAGTGTGCCTGCAAAAGGCATGTGTACACGGTGATAATCGCGCGGAGATAAATACACGGTTGCAAATTGACCATTTTTAAATGGTTCAGCCAATTGCGGGTCGGCAATTAAGTTTTCAACAGTAAATTGCTGACCTTTGGCCTGAAAAATTGCCCCATCTTCAATTTTACCCAACTGTGAAATCGCCCCATCTGCAGGCGATACAATGCTGTTCGGATTGCTGTCAATTTCCCGCACACCCTGCTTTAAAGAACGGGTAAAAAATTCATTAAAAGATTTATATTTCAAGGCATTGCTTTGTTCTGCCAAAGACATATCAATGCCGTATTGCGCCTTGAATGCAGTGATCACCGCATTTTTGAGCACAGGATGCTCACTGGCTGCAAGTTTACCCACAACACGTGATAATTGATGTTGTGGCACAACGCGTTGTGCCTGAATGAAAATTTGTTTTTTTAAACGTGATGTGAGGCTCAAGACGGCAACTCTCCAGTAATAACAGGACTGTCAGGGCGGTTGCCCCATTCACTCCACGCACCATCATAGGCCTGAATTTTCCAACCCAATAAACGCCCTAAAATGTAGGCCAAACCTGAACGGTGATGTGACTGACAATACACCACTACAGGTTCGTTTAAATTGAATCCGAGTTGTTCCAGACGCTGTCGTGTGCGTTCTAAGGGATGCAATTTTAAATGATTTTCACGATTAAGGGCAGTACTCCATTCAAAATGCAATGCCCCAGGAATGTGACCGCCGCGTCGTGCAGCCAAACGCAGCCCTGTATATTCATCTATGGTGCGGCAATCCCAAAGTTGCACCGACTGGTTTTGGCACTTTTCTAATAGCTCATCATATTGAATTCGATACTGATTTTGCTCGGCAACAGGAACAAGCATGCTGACGGGTGTTAGCGGTTCAACCTCAGAAGTAGTTGGAAAACCTGCTGCCAACCATGCGTGAATCCCACCATTTAGTAAACTGGTATTTTCAAAGCCTAAACAGTGTAAATTCCAAATCAGACGCCCTGCCCATGCGCCACCTTCATCGTCATAGGCGACCACATGATGCTCAGGGGAAATACTCAAATACTGAATCAAGTCTTGTAAAGCCTCGGGTTCAGGCAATAAACCCGATGTATCTTCATCCTGACGTAGCAACATGCTCGGTTTGACCTGTAAAGCATGCGGAAGATGCAATTGCTCGTACACCGAATTGCGGCTCAAATCGACAATGCGCAATTTTTCATGCCCTAAAAAGGGAACTAAATCTTCTGCTTCAATCAGCAGTCCAAAATTGAATGGAGAAGTGCTCATTTTTATGCGGTTCAGTCTGTTTGGCAATCAACTTTAACTTAGTATAGGTCATTTTTGATAGCATGCTGTTTTTTTCATAACTTTCGCAGAATTTTAACAATCACATGCTTTAATCTAGAAAAAAACCGAAGATTTTCTTCGGTTTTTTCAATGTGCTCAGGTTTTAAACAGGCGTTTGTATTTCAAAAACTTGGCGTAAATATGCCAAGAAGGTGTCATTATCGGTCATGGTTTTACCCGGACTATCGGACAATTTCGCCACCGACTGACCATTACATTCCACCAATTTCAACACAATATTTAGCGCAGTTTGCCCCATATCATTGGTTAAGTTGGTACCAATCCCAAAACTAACCTGAAAACGGTCTTTAAAATACTGATGCAAGGCCCATGCTTTTTCGACATTTAAGCCATCACTGAAGGTCAGCATTTTAGTTTTACTGTCAATTTTTAGCTTTTTATAATGTGCATAAGCTTTATCGCCCCACACATACGGGTCGCCACTGTCATGTCGCAAGCCATCAAATAACTTGGCAAAATACAAATCAAAGTCACGCAGGAAAGCATCCATCCCGACCACATCAGTCAAGGCAATGCCTAAATCACCCCGATATTCTTGCACCCAAGTTTCTAGTGCGGCTTTTTGGAAGTCACGTAAACGTACATCTAGCGCCTGAAATGCCTGTAAAAACTCATGTGCCATTGTCCCAATTGGGGTAATGCCTAATTCTTTAGCCAACAGTACATTACTAGTACCACGAAACACTTCAGGTACAGCTTGATGAAAAGCCGCAATCACGTGCTTTTGCCATGCAAAACTATAACGGCGGCGCGTACCAAAATCTGAAACCAAAAATGGTGGATCTTCAGGCAGTTGCTGCTGTTGGTAACTTTGAATCAGGGCAATTTTTTGCTGTAAACGGCGCTCACCTTCTGCCCAAACCTCATCATTACGGATGCGCTGAAAATACAGTTCATTGACAATTGCCAGGACAAAAATCTCGAACATCATGGCCTGTACCATCGGGCCTTCTACCCGAATATCCAAACGACCTTGCGCATCAATACTGGCGTGAATAAAACGACGCTTGAGCTGAAATAATTCTAAATAATCGACAAAGTCACTTTTAATAAAGCGTAAATTACGCAAATACTGCAATTCATCTTCTTTAAATTTCAACTGACACAAATGATCAAGCTGCGCATTCAACTCAGCTAAAATATCGCTCAGTGGATACGCGGTATCTTCAAGATTACGGCAGCGGAATTGATACACACTGTGCGTTTGCGGAAATTTATGCAGCACCACCTGTAACATGGTGAATTTATATAAATCAGTATCGAGCAGAGATTGAATAATGGGGGTCATAGGGATCATCATTTCGCGGTACTTCTTGCATTAAAGCATACTTTATTCAGCAAAAAAGGGCTTTTATCGACAATCTTGTTACAACTTTGCTGAAGTGTAGCCTTCCCAAGATATTTTACCTCTCTGCGGGCAGCTACCGTTGTGATGCTTTCGTGATTGATGTTAATGCACGCCAAAGTGCCTAAGTTTGCTACAATCTGCAGCCATCCCCCACACTGAGAAAATTAGTCCCCCATGCGCGCATTATTACAACGAGTTCTTGAAGCCAAAGTCGTGGTCGATGGTGAAATCACTGGCGAGATTCAACAGGGTATTTTGGTATTTTTGGGCTTAGGCAAAGACGATAATTTTGAGAAAGGCAAAAAGCTGATTGATAAAATTTTAAAATATCGTTTTTTTGATGATGAACAAGGCAAAATGGGTTGGAATGTCAGTCAGGCCAATGGCAGTGTGTTATTGGTTTCACAATTTACCCTCATGGCACAGACTCAAAAAGGTTTACGTCCTGATTTTGGCCCTGCGATGCCCCCAAACGATGCCAAAGCGCTGTATGAACAATTGGTGGACTATGCCAAAAGTCAGTTTGACAGGGTGGAAACAGGTATTTTCTCTGCCGATATGAAAGTGCATTTGGTAAATGACGGGCCTGTGACTTTTTGTTTGGAAGTCAAGTAAATCACATATAAAAAAACCTCTGTCAAAAATTGATCAGAGGTTTTTGTTTGGGTCTGAGCAGCTTATTTACCCGTTTTTTGTTTAATAAACTGGCGTGCCATTTTAATTTTTTCTTTTACAGGTTTTGGTAGTTTAGGTGGAATCAATTTCGCTGCTTGGTTAAACCACACCAATAAGCCAAAATCACCTTCCATTTTAATGCTGCCATTTTGCATGCCTGTCATAAATGCAGTTGGATCACCTTTCATTAAGGTTTTTACGCCTTGCTCGCTGTCTGCAAACTGCAAAATAAAATCGGCTTTTTCTGCATCGCCTGCCACAGTGTCAATATGTCCATTGTTGACAATAATTTGACGCGCCATACCCAAGTCTGTGCCAATTTGAATACGGAACTGGCGTTCATGCACCAACTCAATAAATTTTGGACTGGTACGTGCCAGTTGTTTCATACGCAATGCCAAACCTGCCACGAGAAGGTCAAGTGGATCGGTGCTGACATCAACCAAAGGAAGTTTGACCACAGGAATTGCAGAAAGTTTCATGACAGTGAAGCCTATTGTAATTGTTGGATAATGAACAGACTCATCCTATCACAACTCCCGCTTTTTGCTGCAAGGCTTTGTATAACAATCTTTAGGAGGGTGTTAAAATTTTGTCGCTGTTTGGATGGCGCAAACTGCCGTACAGATAAAGCAAAAAAGATGCAAACCAGTTGCATCTTTTTAAAGTTTTTGAATTTAGTCTGTACGATTTAGCGGCTTGAGCACTGCTGCTGATCGTCTTCATAGACTGGGGTATGTTCGATATAGCGACGTTTTGCCAAAGCACGCTCTGCCCGACGGTCTTCTCGTAATAATAATAAAGTCACCAAAGTCATCGCCAAGAAAATTGCCGACAAGTAACTGTAGGTAATTGGCAGTTCAAATACGCTTTGCACACTGTAGCGCACCACTTCCAATAAACCCCAAAACACCATACCTGCCAACATAAAGTTTAACCAGCGACGATAAGGCGAAAAGAAAACAGCAATCAACGCAGCTGCGACGAGGCTTAAGCCTACAATGGTCGCTAAATTCGCTGTTAGCATAAAAACCTCCGTCTAAAGATGCAGCCTCTTTTTGAATTGGTCTGCGACTTCAAATACCGTTTAAATAAATAATGGATGTCGATTTAAATTCTATGTCTGCATTATGCTGCGTTTTCTAGATAAAAAAAGACTTGTATTTTTATAAAGCGACACACCTTGTCGCAATATTATATTGTCATTACATTTTTTAAATTTTGTAGTTTTCGGGAAGCTAAGCTAGCTCTTTATTCGCGTGTCATTACAAAAAAACACCTTATTTTTTTGCCTTAAAAAATATTTTTTTCATTCAATGCTGTTGCGGTTTTTATCGACAGTTTTTGTTTACCGTTCATCGTTATCTGCTGATTATACAAACAAAAAACGCAGCATGACTGCTGCGTTTTTTTCATTGAATTGTCATATTAGGCACGGTTCAAGTCTTTGTCATGCACGCCCAATAAGTACAGCACACCATCTAAGCCCACGCTTGAAATGGCTTGATTGGCGTTTTGACGTACCAACGGTTTAGCACGGAACGCCACACCTAAACCTGCAATAGAAAGCATTGGTAAGTCGTTCGCACCATCACCCACCGCAATGGCTTGTTCCAAAGAAATCCCCATTTTGTCTGCCAGTTCACGTAGCAATAATGCCTTACGCGCACCATCCACAATGTGACCTTTTACTTCGCCTGTAACCATGCCATTTTCCACATCTAGAATGTTGGCATGCACTTCATCAATCCCCAATTTTTCCTGCAGATATTCTGCGAAATATTGGAAACCGCCCGACAAAATAGCGGTGCGATAACCCAAAGATTTCAGGGTTGAAATCAGGCGTTCAGCACCTTCGGTCACGGTCAGACGTTCGGCAATTTTAGGCAACACAGCAGCATCTAAACCTTTGAGCAATGCTACGCGCGCGCGGAAACTTTGCTGAAAATCCAGTTCACCCTGCATGGCACGTTCGGTAATGTCCGCCACCTGATCGCCCACACCTGCCTCAATCGCCAACTCATCAATCACTTCTTGTTCAATGAGCGTTGAGTCCATGTCAAAACACACCAAACGGCGGTTACGACGGTAGGCATTGTCTTCTTGTACCGCGACATCCACACTCAATTCATTCGACAGGCTTAAACACGCAGCACGCATGGCAACTGCATCTAGCATTTGTCCACTTAATCCAAACTGAATGCAAGCACGTTTAGGTTCATCTTCGGCTACATTAAGCTGTGGGCGACCCGACAAACGGGTTACAGTTTCAATGTTAAAACCTTGGCTAGATACAATATGCGTGACCGCCTGTAAATGTGAGGCATTCAGCTCTGGTGCCAGTGCAGTCACGATATAACGGGTACGACCGCCTTCTCTGACCCATTGCTCATATTCAGTTGCAGAGATTGGTTTAAAACGCACAGTTAAGCCAATATCATGTGCTAAAATCAGAATCTCCTTCATGGCTAAAGCAGTTGCAGTCTGGTCTTCTGATGCAACAACAATACCTAAAGTCAGTTGATTATGAATAACAGCTTGGCCAACATCTAAGATTTGTAAGGAATGAGCGGACAATACCTGCATTAATCGAGTAAACTGATTAGGTTGGTCAGGTCCTAAAAATGATATAAGAATGATTTCTCGCATGAATTGACTCGGGTCTGAGCTACAACTATTGTGAGAATCATAATCTAAATTGAATATAAATGCCTTGGAAGTTTTACCTTGAATGCGCCTAGACAAGGGCTATTTGCTAGCCTATTGATTGTAAGTTTTGCTTTTCACACCTTTTTATTGGTGCTTGCAACAACACACCAATTAAATGAAAACCGCGCCAATCAGGGGCAGTTAATGACCAGCCAACTGGTCACAGACAGCCTTTCTGAGCTGGAACCTGCCAATACAGTATCACTGGCATTATTGGTGAATCGTTATGCCACCAATCCAAGCATTGCTTCTATTCGTATTTTAGATGCGCAAAATCAGGTCTTGGCGACAGGTGGACAGTCACGTACCCGTGAAGGTGAAGTCTTTGTCCGCGATGCAATCATCAATGAAAAGAAAGTCGGCAGCATTGAAATTACCTTAATTCAGCCAAGTATTGGTGAAATTCTGCGTACCCAATGGTTAGCGACACTTTTATCATTATTGGTTCATGGCTTGTTATGGTTGGCTTATCGCGCGATTGCCCGTCCAAGTCGTAGTGAATATTTAGCACGCATTAATAATGAATCTCGCCTTAAACACGAATTACAATTATTGACGCAAGCCCTTGAACAAGAAAAACATCAAACGGCTTTGGCACTTGCGCAGGCACAGCAACAGCCTAAACCTGTGATGTCGCCTAAAGCAAACAAAGCCATTGAGCAAAGCCAAGAGCAAAACAACATTGCGCTGAATATTCAGTTTTATGACCCGAAACAATTATTAGACACGGTCACGCAAAGTGTGTCTGTGCCTTATTTTAGCTTATGTCAGATTTTCCTGAACAAAAGCATTGAACTGTGCGTACAACACTACAAGTTAAACCGTTCCGACATTCAAACAGTACAACCATTCCATGAAGATGGCGCAACACTCAGTATTGCAGCCAATACACCAAATGCAGCAGCCTGTATGGCCATGATTGGCACGGTGTTCCAGTTATTGTCTGAAGTGCTGTATAAGCGTTATCGTGAAGAAAAGCGTTTTGTGTTGCAAACTCGCAGTGGTTTATCAACCGCAGTCGAAGCCATGCAGTTATCTGCAGTGCAGGCAGCAGAGCGTTTGGTGCATCAATTATCTGCTCGTGAAAATGCAGTGCATTTACCGAATGAATTACTAGATGAACTGTCTACGCATTATGAATTGGTGAGTATGCCAAATCCGACCAATGTGCTGATGCGCCATGCCTTTATGGTTAATGGCATGGACAGCCAATCGGCTGAGTTGGCGCAAAGCCTGCGAACTGAAATTCTAAAAGGCAAACATTCAAGAGCTTCTTAAAATAATCCATGAGATGCCTTAAAAGCATAAAAACCTGAGTATGCACACATACTCAGGTTTTTTATACTCACAGATGCTAGATCACATCCATTTACTGCAGCCCAATTTACACATTCAACTGCTTCTGCTCGACCAAATACATTTGCGCATTGTGTACAGCAGCCTGCCCCACCACAGCAGCTTTCTGCCATTCGCCATTGGCTTGTAGCTCCCACGCATTTTGATTGTCATGCAAATAACTCAGCAAGCCATCTTCTACAATACGCTGTTTAATTTTCTCATCCAAAATAGGGAAGCAAGTTTCCACCCGTGAAAATAAGTTGCGCCCCATCCAGTCTGCGCTGGCGCAGTACAATTTTTTTGCACCACCATGCTCAAAATAATACACGCGGGTATGTTCCAAAAAGCGTCCCACAATCGAACGGACATGAATACGCTCAGACATACCTTTCACTTTTGGAATCAAACAACAAATCGAGCGGATAATTAAATCGACCTGTACCCCTGCCTGCGAAGCACGGTACAAAGCCGTAATTAACTCAGGCTCAGTCAATGCATTGACTTTAATGATAATTCGGGCAGCTTTGCCTGCTTGTGCAAACCCGATTTCTTGTTCAATCAGTTTGAGCAATTCACTGTGCAAGGTAAATGGTGCATGCAGCAAGTTTTTTAATTTTGCCGATCTGCCCATGCCTGTGAGTTCCTGAAACACCCGATGCACATCTTCACAAATATCAGGATGTGTGGTCATCAAACCATAGTCGGTGTACATACGTGCATTGCCCGCATGATAGTTGCCTGTACCCAAATGTACATAGCGCACCAACTGATCTTGCTCACGACGCACAATCAAAATCATTTTGGCATGGGTTTTATAGCCGACAATGCCATACACCACCACTGCGCCTGCCTCTTGCAAGACGTTGGCGACCATAATGTTGGATTCTTCATCAAAACGTGCGCGTAGCTCGATCACGGCAGTGACTTCTTTGCCATTACGTGCGGCTTCTGCAAGTACCTGCACAATTTCAGAATCTGGGCCACTACGATACAGCGTTTGCTTAATCGCCAACACATTTGGGTCTTTCGCCGCTTCTTTGAGTAAATTAATCACTGGCTGAAAAGAGTCAAATGGGTGATGTAGCAACACATCCTGCTTTTTCAGAATCTCAAACATCGGTTTTTGCTTCCGAAATATTTTTGGAATCACAGGTGCAAAAGGTGGATATTTCAATTCAGGTCGGTCAAAACTACTGGTCAGACGCGACAGGTTAATCGGCCCGCTAATCCGATATAATTGCTGCTCATCTAAATCAAACTCTCTGAGCAAATAATCAATAATATCTTGCGGGCAATCATCTTCAATTTCTAAACGTACCGCACGCCCAAAACGACGTGACGATAATTCATCTTTTAAGGCAACTGCCAAATCATCGACATCTTCGGCCAAAATCAGGTCGGCATTGCGGGTTACTCGAAACGCATAACAACCTGTGGCTTTCATGCCTGGGAACAGATCATTGATATGCTGCTGAATAATCGCAGTCAAGAAAATATGTTCAGTCGCACTACCTGCCACTTCTTTTGGCAAATTGATTAAACGTGGCAAAGAGCGTGGCGCAGGCACAATCGCCATTTCAATTTCACGTCCAAAAGCATCTTTGCCTTGTAAACTGACAATAAAGTTCAGACTTTTATTGACCAAACGCGGAAATGGATGCGATGGGTCTAGGCTAATTGGCGTTAAAACAGGCTGTACCTGACGGGCAAAATAATCGGCAATCCACGCTTTATGTTTATCCACAATGTCATGGTATTGAATAAAGTGAATCCCTAAACTTTGCAGCTGCGGCAAAATGGCATAATTTAAAGTGTCGTATTGCTGCTTCACCGCCTGATGCACTTTATCAGACAGTTCTACCAAGACCTGTTCAGTCGGAATGGCATCTGGGGTACGGGTAATGGCATTCAAATCGAGTTGCTTCATTAAACCTGCAACGCGAATTTCAAAAAACTCATCTAAATTACGTGAAAAAATAATTAAAAAATTGAGTCGCTCTAAAATAGGTAACTCTGGGTCTAAAGCTTGCGCCAAGACCCGACGGTTAAACTCAATTAAAGAGAGTTCACGATTAAAATAAGTATCAGATGAATGCTGAAAGTGTTCCATATCTTCTCTATGCTGTTTTTAAGACAGTCTGCTTATTTCGCCTCTGTGCAAGGCATGGTAGGTAGAGATTATGACAATCATGTTACACCCACAATCAATCGCAGAACATTTCGTCAAAATTGGGTATATGTAAAAAATTGATTTTTATTTATTTTATTTTACATTTAATCTATTTTTATAGCAAAAAGGAAGATTTCGCCCTTCCCTTTCGCGGCCAGTTCGTTATCTAGTTTTAGCCAAGTAAGTGCTGACTTTGTACTCGCTGTACTCCTTGTGCCAACATCTGTTGCCATGCTTGTTCTAAAGAGCCATTTAAATCAATCGCTTTGGTGGCATCTTCAATCACATAGGTGCTAAAACCCAACTCACAGGCGTCTATTGCCGTCCACGCCACACAAAAGTCGGTGGCAATGCCCACAATATAAACCGTATCAATTTCACGGGCTTTTAAATAGGCCGCCAAGCCTGTGGTGGTTTTGCGGTCTGCTTCCATAAAGGCAGAATAACTGTCTATTTGCTCGTGAAAACCTTTGCGTATAATCAATTGTGCTGTAGGCAAATCTAAATCTGGGTGTAATTCAGCATCAGCTGTGCCTTGCACACAATGCACAGGCCACAACACTTGCTCGCCATAACTGAGCTGAATCTGCTCATAGTCCTGTTTGCCTGAATGGTTGGCAGCAAAGGACACATGCGTTGCAGGATGCCAGTCTTGGGTGATCACAATGTTCTGAAACACACGTCCCAACGCATTAATGCAGGGAATAATTTGATCGGCATTTGCAACCGCCAAATTACCTCCTGGACAAAAACCATTTTGCACATCAACCACAATCAAGGCATTATTCAGCTGCTGCATGCTGTTTCCTTTCCCATCTTAAACGCTACCCTCAGCATAGCTGAAATTTAAGTCTGAGTTGTATCGCTTTGATAAAAATAAAAAGAATCGTTTTCGGCACAATGTTGATAGTTCGGTAGCTGTAACAATAATTGCCGTACAAAACGTGGATAGATTTTGGCTTTGCGTGCAGTCGCGGCATGAAAATAAAAATAAGGCAGTGGATGCCGAGTTAAATAATTGACCAAATGCTGTCGGGTTAAACGCATCACCTGAAAGGCATCAGTACCTGCGTTGACATATTCATAAGTAGCTTGATCGGCAAATGCCAGCCACGCGTTTTGTTTTGGAGAAGTCCGTGTTGCTCGAAAATGGCGTTTCAGTTCTAAAATAAATTCATATTCAATCAGATACAGCGAAAACTGCTGTTGATCCAACTGAAATTCTGCAATCAATTTTTTCTGCTTCAAATGATACTCTTATATTTACTGTTTTTTAGGACTTATTATACCCTGCTTGCGTCATTGTCACCCAGTAGAACAGGCAGCTTTGCGACAGTACTTGTCACACTTCATTCGAGCATTTTTTCTCAAAAATCAGCGATCAACATACAAAAAAATAGCCTGCAGGTGCAGGCTATTTGGTCTTTCAACTGTTCTCATCCTTTTAAACAGTTTGAATACGACGTACCAATAACAACATGAAAATGGCTGAAATAATAATACATGGAATGGCTGCTGAAATAACCCCAGCCGCACCAAAGCCTGCTGCCAACAACTGACCTGCAATAGCAGGGCCAAGCATTGCGCCTACACGACCAACAGCAGAGGCAACACCGACCCCAGTACCACGTACTTCGGTTGGGTAGACAATACTACCAAAAGCATATAACACGCCCTGACAGCCAATCACAAAAGCACCGACCAAAGCTGAAGCCATATACATTTGCATGAGTGAACCCGCTGCATTTAGAGCAAATAAACCTGCCAAAATACCACCATACATCAATAAAATCACGTAGGCTTTTTTCCAACGGTCGGTCAGCATACCCAAAATTACAGTACCGACTGTCGCACTCACCATGAAATAGAACTGTGCAGTACTGCCTTCTTTACGCGAGAAACCTAATTCCATAAATAAAGATGGTAACCAGCTCAACATGATGTAAACCACCATCAAGGTAAAGAAGTAACTCACCCAAATAAATAAGGTGCGCAATAAGTTTTGTGAATTAAACAAATCTTTAAAAGATGCTTTTGGCGCAGCATTTTGTGCTGTGACATCTTTACCTGCCGCTTGTGCTTTTAAGAATTCACGTGATTCTGGCAATAACCACATCATCAATGGAATGACAATAAATGGCAGCAAACCACCCAAATAGAAAATGTTTTTCCAGTTTGAGCCAAAATCTGTACTGGCAATTAAAGATAAAATGGCTGCACCCACAGGCATACCACAATACATCAAGCCCACAGCACGACCACGGTTTTGTGGCGAAACAGCTTCAGATGCCAAAGTAATTAAAATTGGCATGGCTGCCCCTAAACCCGCACCTGCCAAGAAGCGCACCGCCAATAGGCTTTCAAAGCTATTCACCCACACCGTACATAAGGTAAATAAAGCAAAGACTGCTGTAGACCAGATTAATACTTTTTTACGACCAATACGGTCTGCAAAACGTCCGCCAACCAAAGCACCTGGCAATAAACCTAAAATACCCGCACTAAAAAATACCCCAAGCTGCGAGCTGTCTAAACCAAAATGCTCACGGATACCTGCCGCAGCAATACCTGCTGCCTGAATATCCAGACCTTCAATCACTGCAATTAAAAAGCAGATCGCGACGGTAATAACCGCATGCCGCTGATCGCTATGTTGTGTTGATCTATCCATTGGGTCCCTCTACTAGAATTAGATAGCCATGTGAAAGCCTGCATCTTGCGCAGTTTTAAACTGCAGCAATAGCTATCAATAAGTGTTAGACCAAAGTGAATTTTTTCAGATCAGCGCAAACGTGTTGCGAAGCATGTAGAAAAAAACATAGCGAAAAAAACAATAAATCTGGCAAATTACACGCTATTTTCCCGCTTAAAGCAGTAAATTCAGCGCAAGATTTCTCACCATTTAAGAAGTCAGCGACAACATAGGTAGACTTAAAAGCTATTATTCTTAAGAATCAAAAATCAAAATATCCCGATTAAAACAGTCAGATATAAGAGCTATAAGGTCTGAATTGAGCGTTTTTTTATATAAATATCTAGGGTCTGTTGACAATTCATCTATGTTTGCGACGTGAGAGATATATCTCGCAAGATTTTTTAGCTGATATAAAGCATGAGACAGGAAATTTAGTCATTCTAAATGACTGGCACATAACGCAATAGCAGCAAAAAATATGCTCGCCCTGAAAGGCTGTGGCTAAAACTTTCTCAGATTGCGTTATGAAACTTGGCAATAGTCTCGCTATTCCCTGCGTTTCATGCCTGATCTGCTCAGTTTTAGCCTACAGCGCAAGCCATTTATGAAATGTCAACAGACCCTATATTCAGCGTTGTATTTCAAACTTGAGGCTAAAAAAGTGCTGATGAGGGTTGCGCCATACCAATGAAAATTTGGGTACAAAGGAGATGGTTATTATTTTTTTATTTTGAACAACAAGCTGCTGATCCTAAAATACTAAATTAAACAAAGTTTATGATTGCTTTGACGAAAGCATATTGTTCTGACACACTGAATCAGTCATAATTTGGCTAAGCATTATTTAATCAATTTGATTGAATTTTGACCCAAATCAAAATACTGCAACCATCCACATCTACCTTTTCTACACCTCTGTGGATGGAAAAATAGGATCTTTTTAAAAAATGACTCAGCAAGCACAGACCATTCAAGGCTCAATTGTCGCAATTGTCACCCCAATGTTAGAAGATGGCAGCGTAGATTGGAAAGGTCTCGAGAAGCTCGTTGAGTGGCACATAGAACAAGGTACCAACAGTATTGTTGCTGTAGGTACAACTGGTGAAGCATCGACCTTAAGTATGGAAGAGCACACCAAAGTGATCGCAGAAATTATTCGCGTCGCAAATAAGCGTATTCCTGTCATTGCTGGTACTGGTGCAAACTCAACGCATGAAGCCATCGAACTGACCAAAGAAGCACAACAATTGGGCGCAGATGCGGCCTTATTGGTAACGCCTTATTATAATAAGCCAACTCAGGAAGGTTTATACCAGCACTATAAAGCAATTGCAGAAGCAGTTGATTTACCTATCATTTTATATAATGTACCGGGTCGTACTGGTGTAGATATGTCAAATGAAACGGTCATCCGTCTTGCAGACATCCCAAATATTGTGGGCGTAAAAGATGCAACGGGCGATGTGCCACGTGGTCAGCAATTATTGGCTGGCTTAACAGGCAAAAACATGGTGGTGTATTCAGGCGATGACGCTACGGCATATCAATTGATGCTGCACGGTGCAAAAGGCAATATTTCTGTAACCGCCAATGTTGCACCAAAAGCCATGAGCCAAGTTTGCGCGGCTGCAATCGCAGGTGATGCTGCAGGTGCAGAGCAACAAAACAGTGCGATTGCAAATTTACACAATATTCTATTTTGTGAATCGAACCCAATTCCTGTGAAATGGGCACTTCATGAAATGGGATTAATTGGTACAGGAATTCGCCTGCCATTAACTCCGCTTGCAGAACAATATCGTGCACCGTTACGCGAAGCCCTTCAGGCTGCGGGTGTCATTCAATAAAAGAGCTTAGTATGATGCAATTACGTTTTGGTTTTATCGCCGCACTTTCAGTATTGAGTTTGGCTGGTTGTAGTTCTCTTGCCATCAATAATGGTTCATTGGACTATAAAGACGCCGCTACTTTAGCACCACTTCAATATCCAGAAGGTTCTGTGGTTCGACCTGCAACACCGTTGTATCCTGCACCAAGCGTTGACCCTTTAGCAACGGCAAATGCACCTAAGCTTGAAAATGCACGTGGCAACCGTTTTGCGATGCCACGTCCTGAAGCCATGCAAGCCAGCAGCAACACAGTTCAAGACAGTACGCAAATTGGACGTCCTCAACCCGTAGTTGACGGAAACCAAAATCCGTTGCTCAAAATTGATGGAAATTCTGCTACAATTTGGCAATACACACTTGCCACCCTCAGCAGTCTGAATTACAGCATTGTTGGTCAAAGTAAGAACCGTTACGAGGCAACCATTAAGGTCGATCAACAGATTTATGTCTTAAGATTGACCTCTGTCGGTTCGAGCAACAACCTAGCTGTATTCAATGCCGATAACAGCTTTGCAGATCAAGAAAAAGCTGCAGATCTGTTGGCCCAGATTTACCAAAATTGGCCAGCCTAGCCGTACTAGGCATTTTTTTTTGAAAAAGGTTCCCTCATGTTAAAACAAACCTTGCTCTATACTGGTAAAGCAAAATCTGTTTATACCACAGACAGTGCAGACCACCTGATTTTAGTCTTTCGTGATGATGCCTCTGCGTTCAATGGCGAAAAAATCGAACAACTAGATCGTAAAGGTAAGGTGAACAACCGTTTTAACGCCTTTATCATGGAAAAATTGGCTGAAGCGGGTATCGAAACTCACTTTGAAAAACTACTTACACCAAACGAAGTATTGGTGAAAAAGTTAGACATGATTCCTGTAGAGTGCGTTATTCGTAACTACGCTGCAGGTTCACTCTGCCGTCGTTTAGGTGTAGAAGAAGGTAAAGAACTGACCCCACCTACATTTGAATTGTTCTTTAAAGATGACGCTCTTGGCGACCCAATGGTAAACGAATCTCAAGCGATTGCTTTAGGTTGGGCCAATGCTGAACAATTGGCAAAAATGAAAGAATTAACTTACCAAGTCAACGATGTATTAAAAGCATTGTTTGATGCAGGTAACATGATTTTGGTCGACTTCAAACTTGAGTTTGGTGTATTCCACGACCGTATTGTGTTGGGTGATGAGTTCTCTCCAGACGGTTGCCGTTTATGGGACAAAGACACCAAGAAGAAACTCGACAAAGACCGTTTCCGTCAAGGTTTAGGCGGTGTGGTTGAAGCTTATGAAGAAGTTGCTGCACGTTTAGGCATCGACTTAGACAATATCTAATTCAAGCTTTTCAATTTTAAAAGCTGAATTCCCAAAACCGAGCAACATTGCTCGGTTTTTTGTATTTTGCTGTAGACCAAACAGGGTTTACAAACCAAATCTTTGAAAAAATCGCCCCATCCACAATGCCCAGTCTGTCTGCCTATTTTTAAATTTATCTGAATTTAAATTGTGTATTCTGCAATTCCGTGTATGCTTGTTGTCATACTAGAAAAATATGAAGTTCGTTTTAATCGTCTAAGTCCGTAGTTTTATTTTGTAATCCTTCGTTTGTTCAGATTTTAAGTCGCATCTTTTTCCCAGTTATTCCAAATCTTTTTTAGATTGCAACATATTAAAATTCAGCAGGATATTTCCCTATGTCAAATCCGACAATGAAAGGCACGGTAAAGTGGTTTAACGAAACTAAAGGTTTTGGTTTTATTCAACCAGAATCTGGTCCAGATGTGTTTGCGCATTTCAGCGAAATCGCACACTCAGGCTTCAAGACTTTACACGAAGGTCAGCAAGTTGAATTCAGCATTGCGCAAGGTCAAAAAGGCCCGAATGCTGTAAACATCAAACCGCTTTAAACCTTTGAATGCAGCACTCAAGGCTGCAAACAAATCTAAAAAAGCTCAAGTTGATTCTTGAGCTTTTTTTATGCCAATACTTTTACAAATATCTTTTCAGCTATACCAAATCGCTTAGGATTGAGTCTGCTGCCAACGACGTTGTTGTAAACGCTCACCTTCCACTTCACGTTTATTACGTGCCGACTCATACAACTTTGTGCCTTTCAGTTCAGGCGGCAAATAGTCCTGTAGCACAAAATGCTCTGGGTAATTGTGCGGATACAAATAATCTACGCCATAGCCTTGTTCTTTCATCAGTTTGGTCGGTGCATTACGCAAATGCAGTGGCACAGGTAAGTTGGCGGTTTTTTCAGCCAAATCCATGGCTTTATTAATTGCCAAATAAGTACTGTTACTTTTGGCACTGGTTGCCAAATATACTGCACATTGTCCTAAAATAATCCGCGCTTCGGGCATACCCAGCACTTGTACCGAGCGGAAACACTCGCCTGCCAATAACAAGGCATTCGGATTTGAATTGCCAATATCTTCCGAAGCAGCAATCAACATGCGACGCGCAATAAAGCTCGGGTCTTCACCGCCTTTGAGCATGCGCGCCATCCAATACAATGCAGCATCGGGGTCACTGCCACGAATTGACTTAATAAAAGCCGATACCAAATCATAATGTTGCTCGCCTGACTTGTCATAACGGGCAATGTTTTGTTGCGCAACCTTGACCACAATCGCGTTGGTGATGATATTTTCCACCTCGGGTTCAAAGGTGCTTGCCACCAAGTCCAGTAGGTTTAAAGCCTTGCGTGCATCACCTGCAGCAAACTGAATCAGAGCATCAAATTCTTCAATCTGAATATAACGGTCTTTTAAGAATTGATCTTGCTGAATGGCTTGAGTAAGCAAAGTCTGAATCGAATCGGCATCTAAAGCCTTTAAGGTATAGACCTGACAACGTGAAAGCAGCGCACTATTGACTTCAAAAGATGGATTTTCAGTGGTCGCACCAATTAAGGTGATTTTGCCCTTTTCCACCGCATTTAATAAGGCATCTTGCTGCGACTTATTAAAGCGATGAATTTCATCAATAAACACCACTGGTGTGAGCAAATCGCCGCCTTCGGCAATAATTTCACGCAGCTCTTTGACCCCAGTATTCAAGGCAGAAAGGCTGATAAAAGGACGATCTACCGCCTGCGCCAACAGCAAAGCGATGGTGGTTTTCCCCACCCCTGGTGGCCCCCAGAAAATAATTGAAGGCAAATGCCCCTGATCAATCATTTGGCGTAACGGCGCTTGCTCACCTAAAAGATGATCTTGACCAATAATTTGCGATAAATCGCGTGGACGCAAACGCTCAGGCAGTGGAATATGACTCTCTGACATCTTGTTATTTCTATACTTGACTTCAACCTAGTCTACTATGATCTCAAGCTTTGGAGTATTTCTAATCGTACCGATTTATCGCTAAAACACGATTCAAAGTTTATTCTGCAGTATGAATTAACGCACCCAACGCACCACATAATCTTCTATATCTTCTTCTGCAACATCCAGTTCTGAAATACAACGCCCTGCCGCAGATTTTTTGGCTTTAATCACACTTTGGCGTGAGCCCGTATTTAAGTAATGCCAAGATGGCAAATTTTTGCCCTGTTTTAAACGACGATAGGCACAACTTGGCGGCAACCAGTGAATTTTTTCTAGTTTTTCGGGGGAAAGTTGAATGCAATCGGGCACAAAGTCAAAGCGATTGGCATAATCTGAACAACGTGCTGTGTTACAGTCCAGTAACTTGCACGCCACTTTGGTATAGGCCACTTCTTGCGTGTCTTCATCTTCTAGTTTGACCAAACAGCATAAACCGCAACCATCGCACAAGGCTTCCCATTCCGCAGTATTTAAGGCATTCAGCGGATAGTTTTTCCAAAATTCAGGTCGTAATTGATCAGACATAGCGCACAGAAAATAACAAAACTGCATCATTATAACAGCCTTGTTTCAACTTGTTGCTTTTGTTTAGTCTTTAAATGAATCAAACACTTAACTCAAACAACTGAACATTTAATACACAAAAACAAAACAGTGTGCTGCGTTCAGCTCCCTATACTAAATTCAGAAGCTATAAAAACACATGGAGAACAATTATGTTTCGTTGGGCTATAATCTTCGCAGTGATTGCGTTAATCGCGAGTTTACTTGGTTTTGGTGGTGTCGCAGGTTTATCCAAAGACTTTGCCATTATTTTATTGGTGATTGCTGTGATTTTGGCAATTGTTGGTTTCCTCTCTCGCGGAAAAATCTAGTGACCTCGTCTATAAATTCCTAAAAATCAGATAAAAAAGAAGGATTTTTCCTTCTTTTTTTATGTCCGCTTTTTACGCAACAAATGCCAATTTGGCTATTTTAAAAATATTTTCTCACATTTATAGGCAGTATTTACCCTGTTTTTAAAAATGCGTGCCATATTATTATGCTTTAATCATGGCATTGAAAACGATAAGGAATAAGGCATGGCTTTAGCAATCAAAACTCGCGAAATTGAATATACGGCTGCAGATGGCAGCAAACTGATCGGTTATTTTGCTGCACCAGAAACAGCACAAGCTGTCGCGGGGGTGATTGTCGCACCTGAATGGTGGGGACGTAACGAATACACCGAACAACGCGCGCGTGAATTGGCTGAACATGGTTTTGCAGCCTTAGCGATTGATATGTATGGCGATAAAAAAGTCACCACCACCGCAGCCCAAGCCAATGAATGGATGATGCAAACTTTTGCAGATGCTGACACAATTGTGACTCGTGCGTCTGCAGCTTTGGACACTTTAGCTGCCCAACCTGAAGTAAATCGCGATAAACTCGCTGCAATTGGTTTCTGTTATGGCGGCAAAGTCGTTCTGGATTTGGCTCGTTCTGGCGCAGCATTAAAAGCAGTGGTGACCTTCCACGCCAACCTCAGCCCGAAAGCCCCTGCACAACAAGGTCAGGTACAAGCCGAGATTTTGGTGTTGCATGGTGAACTGGACAGCATGGTGACTTTAGACGACGTCGCAAGTTTCCGTGAAGAAATGCACTCGGCTCAAGTAGAGCATGAAGTGATTATTTTTGAAGATGCCAAACACGGCTTTAGTAACCCTCAAGCCGATGAACGTGCCAAAGCCAATGGGGTCGATTTAGGCTATAACGCATCGGCAGAGCAACAAGGTTTAGCTGCCATGTATGAAGTGTTGGATCGTCGTTTAGCAGATTAATCTGCTGTTCACATTACGCAGCATATACTCAACGCAAGCCAAGAAAATTTTAAAGAAGAGGATATAACAATGACTGAGCAATGCCCTTATTGCAATTTTGATGATTATGATGTTTTGGCAAAAAATGAATTTGGGGTAATTTTGCCTGAACCCAATGCCCTGTCTAAAGGACATTGCGTGATCATTCCGCTACGTCACGTCGGCTCTTTTTTTGACATTACAGACAAAGAACGTAAAAGTTTATTGTCTTTATTAGAATTGGCGCGCAATGAGTTGCAATTGCGTCATCAACCTGCAGGTTTCCATGTGGGTTTTAATGATGGCGATGTGTTTGATGCTAAATCTGAGCATTTACACATCCACATTATTCCACGCTATGAAGGTCAGACCTTAAAATTGGATAACCGTTGGGGTATGAGCGGTCAAATTTAAACCACGACTCGTTTTATCCCAAACCAAGTGAAACCAAACCTAAAGAAGAAGATGCACGCTCATCTTCTTTTTTTATGCACGTAATTCCCACGCCAGTTTGGCTATACTAAGCCGCTACTTTACAAACTGGGTTCGCATGACTGCTTTTTCATTTTCCGATGCTCTCCTCACGTGGTTCGATCAACACGGACGCCATGACCTGCCGTGGCAAGTCGCCGATGATCCCTATGCGGTGTGGGTGTCTGAAATCATGCTGCAACAAACTCAGGTCAAAACCGTATTGCAATATTTTGAGCGTTTTTTGCAGCGCTTTCCGACAGTGCAAGATTTAGGACGTGCAACTTGGGATGAAGTTGCACCGTATTGGGCAGGTTTAGGCTATTACGCCCGCGCCCGCAACTTGCATAAAGCCGCAGCCATTGTGGCACAGCAAGGACATTTTCCAAGTACGCTCGAACAGTGGATGGCTTTGCCGGGCATTGGTCGCTCTACGGGTGGTGCCATGATGTCGCTGGGTTTACGCCAATACGGCGTCATTATGGATGGCAACGTCAAACGGGTTTTAGCACGTTTTTTTGCTATTGAAGATGATTTATCCAAACCTGTACATGAACGTGCCATGTGGCAACTGGCAGAACAGCTCTGCCCCGAAGTGCGTAATCACGACTATACGCAGGCTATTATGGATTTGGGCGCCACCATTTGTACCCCCAAAAAACCACTGTGCTTATATTGCCCAATGCAACAACACTGCAAAGCACATCAACAAGGTTTAGAGCAGGAATTGCCCTTTAAAAAACCGAAAAAAGCCGTACCCGTTAAATCTGCACAGGTCTTAGTACTGCAATGCGCAGATCAGTGGTTATGGCAACAACGTCCCAATACAGGACTTTGGGGTGGACTATGGTGTTTGCCTGTCATTGAAGATGCACAGGCTTTTGAGCAACTGTGTCAAAGCTTGAGCCTTAAACAGGTACAGCAACGCGCACAGATTTCACATAGCTTTACCCATTTCACTTGGCAGCTTGAAGCACTGTGTTTTCAGGTCGATGCTGATCTACAAGAACACTTGGCAATTGAACTGAATGCAAATTGGTATAGTCCGCAACAAGCTAGCGATTTGGGCATTCCGACGGCCATGAAAAAATTGATCTCGGCAATCAATCTGTGACATAGTCAGGCATCGTGATGAATGAAATCTTTGCTTTCACTGCCATTACAAGGATGTCTTATGTTTCGATGGATTGCTGTTTTAAGCCTGTCACTCTTTACCTTATTGATTGCGGCCTGTAGTTCTGCACCGAAACGTCCCAGTACCCCACTCCCGCCTGCCTTGGTGCAAAAACTCAATCAAATGAGTTTAAAAACTCGCCTGCCCATTCCTGTGCAGGGCATTAAAGCACATCAGTTGAATGACACTTGGGGCGCATCTCGTAGTAGCGGACGTTTGCATGAAGGCATTGATATTCTTGCAGCCAAAGGCAGCAAAGTGTATAGCGCTACAGAAGGTTTAATTGCAGACTTACGCGATAATCGCTTAGGTGGTAAAGTAATTTGGATATTAGGGCCTGCAGGCACTTGGCATTATTATGCACACTTAGATGGGCACAAACGCGGTTTAAACGTGGGCGATTATGTCAAGGCTGGAGCGCATATTGGCTATGTCGGCAATACAGGCAACGCCCGACACACTGCCGCACATTTGCATTACGGACTTTATTTAAATGGTAAAGGACGCGGTGCGGTCAATCCTTATCCTTATTTACGTTAATTTTGTTAGGAACATTTCATGTCTGAAGCCTTGATAAATCGATTGGTGGAATTTGCAGAATCTGGCAATCAACAAAAAATTGTATTGGCAGGACAAGTCCATCAAGGCTGGGTCATGGAAATTACTGAAGATGCCCTGCTCATCAGCACAGGCTATTCAGATAAAGTTGGTAAAGACAACTGGATTTCCTTTCACGATCTGCAACAGGCAGAACTATATTATTGGGATAACCAACATGACCAATGGGCAGCATTTCAGCTTTAAGCCTGTCCCATTCACATCTATTCAATAAGGAGCATGACCCATGACGATACAACGCTGTGGCTGGTGTTCCGATGATCCGCTCTATATTGCCTATCATGATTTAGAGTGGGGACAAGCTGTATTTGCCGAAGCACATTTATTTGAAATGCTGTGTTTGGAAGGACAGCAAGCAGGCTTGTCTTGGATTACTGTATTAAAAAAACGTGAGGCGTATCGTCAACATTTTTTCCAATACAGCATTGCTGAAATTGCCGCATTTAGTGATGATGATCTTACGCTCAAATTACAAGATGCTGGATTAATTCGCCATCGAGGCAAATTACAAGCAATTCGTGACAACGCACGTGCATGGCAAAAACTAAAAGATGCCGATATAGACGTCGTGACATGGCTTTGGGATTTTGTCGCACAGCGACCTATTAGGAATGATGTACCTGACTATCGTCTTGCACCTGCACAAACCAACGCCAGTGTTACCATGTCGAAAGCCTTAAAGAAAAATGGTTTTAAATTTGTAGGCCCGACCACCTGCTATGCCTTTATGCAGGCTGTGGGCATGGTCGATGACCATGAAAATCACTGTCACTTTAAAACAACATCCAAGCTTTAGTATTCAAAACTGCTCAACCCATAACAGCAAGATCACCAATCAATACAGTCAGTCGATGACAAGGACGGTGCAATATGAGTAATACCATTCGAGCCTATGCCGCAATGCAGGCAGGTGAAGCCCTGCAAGCCTATCAATTTGATGCGGGTGAATTGCAGGCGCATCAGGTAGAAGTCAAAGTCGAATATTGCGGCTTATGTCATTCCGATCTCTCGGTCATTCAAAATGACTGGCATTCTTCAGTCTATCCTGTAGTGGCAGGACATGAAATTATTGGCACCATTACCCAATTGGGTGCAGAAGCCAAGGGCTTAAAAGTTGGACAGCGCGTAGGTATTGGCTGGACAGCAGACAGTTGCCAATACTGCGATGCCTGTGTAGCGGGAGAACAAGTACTGTGCAGCAATGGCACCACAGCCACCATTGTCGGGCATGCAGGTGGTTTTGCCGATAAAGTCCGTGCAGGCTGGCAATGGGTCATCCCCTTACCCGATGCGGTCGATCCTGTCAGTGCAGGGCCGTTACTCTGTGGGGGAATTACCGTATTTGATCCGATCCTGAAACACCAAATTCAGGCAGTGCATCATGTTGCTGTGATTGGTATTGGTGGCTTAGGCCACATTGCAATCAAACTCTTAAAAGCATGGGGCTGTGAAATTACGGCCTTTAGTACTAACCCCGACAAAACTGCAGAATTGTTGGCCATGGGGGCAGATCATGTGGTGAACAGCCGTGATGCCGCTGCGCTTAAAACCCAACGTGGCAAATTTGACCTGATTTTAAGTACGGTAAATGTGAGCTTGGACTGGAATGCCTATTTAAGCACGCTGGCACCGCATGGCACTATTCACATGCTAGGTTTAGCGCTGGAACCCATGCCTATTAAGGCAGGCAGCTTGATTGGTGGTGCAAAATCAGTGACGGGGTCTTCAACAGGTTCACCCAAAGCTCTGCGTCAATTACTTCAATTTGCAGCACGCAAACAGATTGCCCCGCAAGTCGAAGTTTTTCCAATGTCACAGATCAATCAGGCCATTGAACATTTGCATCAAGGCAAGGCTCGCTATCGGGTGGTGTTAAAGGCCGACTTTGACTGATTTTAAGTTAAATCAGGATAGTCAAATATATTTATGTCTATCTTTATTTAGGTAAAACCGCTTATCTAAAAACCTAGATAACATGAAGATACTCGGAAGTGTCATCCACAACCTGCGTAGTATTAGACCATTATTGTTTTTGCGAAATAATGAAAGGGATACAAGCATTAAACAGGTTTTGTGGATGACAATGGTTTTGCCCACTTTTGCCGAAACAAAAGTGGGTCGAACCGAAGGTTAATCCAATTATTGGACGACAAGCCCACAGAACGCTGTCTTAATCATTTTACGATTACAATAAAAATTTTCCTGCAGCTCAAACTAAATCAGAGTTTTCTTAATTTGCTCACAGCGAATCCTGAATTGATAAGATTTATGTATAAAAAATGTTTTAGATATTCAGTCTGTTATAGAATAAACTGCGTAAGCAGCATATATTAAAACGTTGAATCGATACCTGCTTCAACGCAGGTATCAAAATAGAAAAGTCTGTAAAAAAGTCTGCTAAGATGAATGCTGCTTTTTTAACTATAAAATGAATTTGAGAAAACCTATGAGTAAAGCCTTACCCATCGCTGTTGCTGTAATTTTAGGCGGTGCTGCACTTGTTCCTGTTTATTATGCCTCTCAAAACCCAGCAGTGGCGACCTCTAAAGCGTCGGCAAATGCTTCTGCGGTTGAAAAAATCAGCTACGCTTTGGGTTATGAAGTGGCACATCAAACCCCACCAGAGCTAGACATCAACAGCTTTGTAACAGGTGTGCGTGAAGGTCATGCGCGTAAACAACCTGCCTACACCGAAGAAGAATTACAAAAAGCCTATGAGCAATTCCAGCAAGAGTTGCAACAAAAACAAGCCACTCAAGCGCAAGCTGCACAAACAGCCAGTGATTCATTCTTAACTGAAAATGGCAAAAAAGCAGGCGTACAAACCACAGCTTCTGGCTTGCAATATCAAGTGATTAAAGAAGGCACAGGCAAACAGCCAACGGCAAGCTCTGTGGTCAAAGTGCACTACACGGGTAAACTGGTCGATGGCAAAGTATTTGACAGCTCGGTACAACGTGGTGAGCCAATTGAATTCCCACTGAATCAAGTCATTCCGGGCTGGACTGAAGGTTTACAGCTCATGAAGGAAGGCGGTAAAGCTACGCTGTATATTCCATCGAAACTGGGCTACGGCGAACAAGGTGTACCAGGCATGATTCCTGCCAACAGCACCTTAATTTTTGATGTTGAACTGATTGAAGTGAAATAACAACATCACCCTTTCAGGAGAGCTTGGCTCTCCTGTATGGTCTTAGGACGAAAAGAATGAAAAAACACCTTGCCCTTGTGTGTATCGCACTGCTCAGCAGTGGCAGTTTTGCCAAAACCGTGACCAATAAAAGTCCTGTTGCAGATCAGGTCGGTTATAGCTTTGGTTATTTAATGGGCCGCAGCAATGCGGAAACCTTAAAAGATATTGATCTCGAAGCCTTCATTGCTGGCTTAAAAATGGCAACACAAGACCAAGCCGCCAGTTTAAGCGATGAAGAAATGGCACGAGTGCTGACTCAATTCAAAAAGCAAGCCGAAGCCAAACAACTGATTGAGCTTAAAAAAGTAGCCGATAGCAATGCTAAAATTGGGCAAGCCTTTTTAAACAATAATGCCAAAAAGGCAGGGGTCAAAGTCACCAAGTCTGGCTTGCAATATCAAGTCTTACAGGCAGGTACGGGCAAATCACCCAAAGCCACCTCTACCGTTAAAGTCCATTATGAAGGTCGTTTAATTGATGGTACGGTATTTGACAGTTCTATCGCCCGCGATCAAGCTGCAGAATTTCAGGTCAGCCAAGTCATTCAAGGTTGGACTGAAGGCTTACAACTCATGAAAGTTGGTGCCAAATATCGCTTCTTTATTCCTGCTGCTCTAGCCTACGGTCAAATTGGCTCAGGCGATGCAATTGAGCCAAACAGCACGCTTATTTTTGATGTGGAACTTTTAGAAATTGTAAAATAATCCAAAGCCGCATCATCTTTAAACAAAAAAATACCGCAATTTAAATTGCGGTATTTTTTCAGATCAACTTCGCTTCATTAAGGTTTTAAATGACGTGGTCTAAAACCCGTTGCCAACAATCCAACCCCATAGGCCACTACGCCCACCACACACAGCGCAGTGACTTCTGCCACACGCATCCATTGTGATACATCACCGTTATACCAAGTTAAGGCATACCACAACGCAGCAATCATCACGGCATTTGCCACTGCAAACTGCACCATGAGTTTTTTCCAGTGCGCACCAAAACGGAAAATCTTGCGTTGATGCAAATAGAAATACAACATGCCTGCATTCACCAAAGCCGAACCTGATGATGCCAGTGCCAATGCCATGTGTTCAGCTTGCCAGTCAATCAGTTTAAAGAAGCCAATAAACACCACGTTTAAAATCGCATTGGCAGCCACAGCCATTAAACCCACACGTACTGGTGTTTTGGTGTCTTGCTGTGCATAAAAACCCGGTGCAAAGACTTTAATCAGCATGAATGAAATCACCCCTGCACTCATACATTGCAAGGCCAAAGCGGTCATTTGCGTATCTTTAAAACTAAACTGACCACGCTCAAACAAGGCTTGGATAATAGGCGTTGATAACATAAACAGTGCAATACTGGCAGGGACACCTACCAAAATAATCACCCGTGCAGCCCAGTCCATCATGCCGCGGAATTTATCCATATTTTGTTCTGCATGACGCGCAGACAGTGACGGTAAAATGACCGTCCCAATCGCTACACCAATTAAGCCCAAAGGTAGCTCTGTCATACGTTCCGCACTATACAACCACGACACCGAACCATCCTGCATAAAAGATGCCCAAATGGTGTTGAGTAGCAGGTTAATTTGCGTGACCGATACCCCAAATAAAGCAGGCAGCATCAGCTTCATAATCCGATCCACCCCTTCATGCTTGAAATCAACTTTAGGGGGTATCAGCAGCTTTTTACGCCATAGTTCTGGAATTTGAATCGCAAGTTGTAAAGCACCCGCGATAATCACCGCCCAACCCAGTGCCATAATCGGCTCTGCCATGTACGGTGTGAGCCATAATGCACCTGCAATCATCGCCACATTCAGCAACACAGGCGCAAAGGCAGGCGTGGTAAATGAGCCATAGCTGTTCAAAATACTGCTGGCAAATGCCGTCAGCGACATAAACAACAAATAAGGAATGGTCAGGCGGAACATATCGGTGGCTAGCGCAAACTTTTCAGGGTCACTATGGAAACCCGGTGCGTAGATATACATCACCGCAGGCGCAGCCACCATGGCGGCGAAAGTTAGCCCTGTCATTACCGTCATTAAACAGCCAAAAACCCGACTAATTAAAATTTGTACTTCGGCATGAGTGCGGCTGGTTTTATATTCGGTCAATACAGGAATAAATGCCTGCGAAAACGCCCCTTCGGCAAACAGTCGCCTGAAAAAGTTGGGGATACGAAACGCCACCACAAAGGTATCGAAATCTTTACCTGCACCAAACACATTCAGCAATACCACATCACGGACTAATCCTAGCACCCGTGACAGCATGGTCATTGCACTGACAATAAAGGTCGATCGCCAAAGCGCCATCGTTACCACCCAATTAAAAATTTAGTCGCTATTGTAATCAAAGCATCAACAAAGTTTTGTTATTGATTGATCAATTTTTCCTGTGATGTCGAAGCTTTAAGTTGAGATAACTGTTCACGAAAATACTGCCAGTCAAAATACGGCCCTGGATCAGTTTTACGTCCCGGTGCAATATCGGAATGTCCTGCAATATGCTGTTGAATACTCGGATAGGCCTGCTGCAAACTGTGTACCACCTGCACCAAACTCTGATATTGCGCTGTTTCAAAAGGCAAGTCATCACTGCCCTCTAATTCAATCCCAATTGAATAGTCATTACATTCAGGCTGTGCCAAATAACTAGAACGCCCCGCATGCCACGCCCGATCTGCAAAATTAACAAATTGCAGCACCTCGCCTGTTCTTAAAATCAACAAATGTGCCGAAACCTGCAGGCCCTGAATGGTCTGAAAGTAAGGATGCTGCGACCAATCCATTTGGTTCTGAAAAAATTGCTCAATATAACCACCACCAAATTGTGACGGCGGCAAACTAATATTGTGAATGACCAGCAATTGAATCTCTTGGTCTGTCGGACGGGCGTTGAAATTCGGAGACGGGACTTGTCTTGCCCCTTGTAATTGACCCTCAACCACCTGAAACGACGGCACATGCTGCATAAGGCAATCCCCAAACCATTAGAATAGAAAAATAGAACAGAAATTTCAGTTTAATGCCAACGCGTGACAATGAACATCTTAAATTACACCCGAACGTGGCTAAAAAACACATCCTGACGCAGAACAGTGTTAATATAACGCGCAATTTTCATGGGCAAGATCGACACGGAAAATCTTATGAGCATCTCTCCAGCTTTGCTTGAACAATCCATCCAAATCAATATTCAGCAAGCCTTGCAAGAAGATATTGGCGATGGTGATATTACCGCATTATTGACCCCTGAAGATGAGCAGGCCACTGCCACCATTATTAGCCGTGAAGACATGATTTTGGCAGGTCAACCGTGGGTAAATGCCCTGATTCAAGCATACGATGCCAATGTGCAAGTCACGTGGTTAAAAAATGATGGCGACCACGTTGCTGCCAATGAAGCCTTTTTGAAATTGGCAGGTTCTGCACGCAGCCTGTTAACGGTAGAACGCCCTGCGCTGAATTTTGTGCAAACCCTGTCTGCTGTTGCGACTAAAACAGCAGCCTATGTGCAACAACTTGAAGGCTTAAATACCAAACTGCTAGATACCCGTAAAACCTTACCGGGTTTACGCATTGCACAAAAATATGCTGTCACGGTCGGTGGTGGACAAAACCATCGTTTAGGCTTATTTGATGCCTTTTTGATTAAAGAAAATCACATTATGGCAGCAGGCGGCATTACTCAGGCAATTGCCAAAGCACATGCCATTGCTCCGGGCAAACCTGTAGAAGTTGAAGTGGAAACTTGGGATGAACTAAATCAAGCCCTTGAAGCCAAAGCTGATATTGTGATGTTGGATAACTTTAGCCAGCAACAAATGATTGATGCGGTCAAGCATGTGGCAGGTCGTTGTAAACTTGAAGCGTCGGGCAACATCACCATTGAAAATTTACGTGAAGTGGCTAGTACAGGCGTAGATTATATTTCGATGGGTGTTTTAACCAAAGATGTCAAAGCTGTGGATTTATCAATGCGTTTTAATGCGTAAACGATTACTTTTAAAATTAAGGGTGCAATCTGCACCCTTAATTTTTTCCAAAAATTGATTTTAAGGAGGCAAATGAGCCTCCTTTTTTTATGCCTCAATTTTGAATTTAATCATCGTCCTTGTTGTCGTTGTCGTTGTCGTTGTCGTTGTCGTTGTCGTTGTCGTTGTCGTTGTCGTTGTCGTTGTCGTTGTCGTTGTCGTTGTCGTTGTCGTTGTCGTTGTCAGAAGCTTGACCGAGTACACTACGATTGTCTTCATTTTCACGCTCAGTACGTGAATCACATGCAGTTAAAAACAACATCATGGCAGACATTAAAATAATCAATAGTTTCATGCTTTCCTCCTCTTTTCATTCAGGCTCTTTGCATACAGTTTTCCATCTTAAAAGAACGCATCCTGCAATATTGTAGCTTTTTGCTTCACGCTTCCTATCGCAATCTAAATCTCATCCATAAAAAAACGCATCCGAAGATGCGCTCTTAAACAGCAGAAAAACATCAAAAAGCTTAGCTTACCAACCTAAAGCTTGCTGCTGTTTTTTTACCAATTCCTGAATACCTTTTTCTGCCATTTCCAACATGGCATTACATTGCACACGATTAAACGGCTTATCTTCAGCAGTACCCTGAATTTCAATAAATTCACCTGCTTGTGTCATCACCACGTTTAAATCAGTTTGGCAATTTGAATCTTCTTCATAGCACAAATCCAATAACACTTGGTCTTGGTACATGCCCACAGAAATTGCAGCCACCAAACCCTTTAATGGGTCATGCTTAATTTTTTTCTTTTCCAGCAACACATTCATAGCATCAATCAATGCCACTGCTGCACCTGTAATGGCTGCAGTACGGGTACCGCCATCGGCCTGAATCACATCGCAGTCAATGGTAATGGTGTTTTCACCCAGTTTCTTCAAATCGACCATGGCACGCAAGCTACGACCAATTAAGCGCTGAATTTCCTGTGTACGTCCGCTTTGTTTACCACGCGCCGCTTCACGGTCACTACGGGTATGAGTTGAACGTGGCAACATGCCATATTCTGCAGTTACCCAACCTTGTCCCTGCCCTTTTAAAAAGCGCGGTACAGAGTTATCAATACTTGCGGTACACAAAACTTTGGTATGACCAAACTCTACCAACACTGAACCTTCAGCATAGCGAGTATAGTTACGGGTAATTTTTACCTCACGTAATTGATCTAAAGCTCGTTGGTCAATACGCATAATGTGTCCTTATTTTTGGCTCAAATAAATTGCCCGCAAGTATAACAGATGCCACAGCGAAGGTCGCTTTTCTAGGCTGTTCCCTGTGCAGTTTCGCTTACTTCTGCCACAATAACCGCAACATCGCTTCATTCATCTTTTAGTATTACTCTGCAATTCAGGTTTTTGTTAGACTGCGCGGCACTGGCAGAATCAGGAAATAAAATGTCGATTCGAGAAGAACGAAAACAACAAAGTCGTCAGGCCATTATTGATGCGGTACTACAACTGAGTGCTTCTGGACGTGCCTTTAGCAGCATCAGCTTAAGGGAAATTTCACGACAGATTGGGCTCGTGCCCACCGCGTTTTATCGGCATTTTCAAGATATGGATGCTTTAGCACTCGATTTGGTCGATCAAGTTGCCCTACACATTAAAGGGATTTTGCATCAATTGGGGCAAGGCTATTTGTACCAACCCGATGCACAGACAGAAACGGCATTGACCCTGTTTTTTAAATCAGTCGATCAACGCCCACAACAATGGATTTTTTTAATTGCCGAACGCTGGGGCGGTTCTGCCGTTTTACGCCAAGCCATTTCCCGTGAAATTGATTTTTTAATTGAAGATTTAGCCAATGATTTGCAACGGGTAGAAAGTGTGCAGCATTTTCAACATGCCGAAGATTTTCACATTCTGGCCAATATTTTAATTAATTTGTCTTTAAACTGGGCAATGAGCTGGATTGGTTTAGAACGCCAATTTGAAGCCGAAAAATTACCTGAACAACAGCAGCGTTTTATTCAACAAACCATTACTCAAGTACATTTATTATTTCGTGGCATTTGCCACTGGCAACGTCCGCAGCCTGTCGCAGATTAAACATACAACACACTTTTAACCTGCATTAAAAAAACCGCAATGACGTTGCAATCATTGCGGTTTTTAGCGATGCGCTGCTGATTCAGCCTTGCATCATCTTGTTATTGCATCTGCTTATTTCTTAGCTTTACGCTCTTGATCAACCAAGTAGTTCACTACTTGAATCACTTTGCCGTTATCGCCTTGAACGATATATTTACCATTCACCACCACCGCAGGTACACCTGTCAATTGGTACTGACGCGCCAATTGTTTAGCTTGTGAAATTTTAGAGGTGATCGCAAACGAGTTAAACATGCTGTTAAATTTCGCTTCAGGTACACCATATTTCACAAAGAATTTAGCTTGTGATTGTTGGTCAAAAATTTGCTGACCTTTGTCATGAATGGCATGGAAAAGTGGCAAGTGAGTTTTCTTGCGCACACCCAAAGCTTCAGACACATAATAACCACGTGCATTCATTTCCCAAACAGGATTCATGGCTGCAGGAGTACGCACAAAATTCACATCTTTAGGTAACTGGCGTAACCATGTTTGCATATATGGTTCTAAAGTAAAGCAGTGACCACAGCCATACCAAAAGAACTCACGCACTTCAATTTTACCCGGTACATCAACCTTACCTGGGTTGGCGACAACGCTATAATCTTTACCTGTTACAAAATTTGCCGCCATAGTGCTACCAGAAATAGCAAAGATGGCTGTTGCCAAACTACCTAAAAGGAATTTTTTCATTGCGTTTATAATCCTCTAAATCATTCTGTTTAGTGTATGGCAACACTATAAATCAATTATGCTGATTTCGTTTTCCTTCTGTGAACTTTTTTACAGCTTTTATCGCTTTTTTTAGAATTAACGCTACACTAGGGTTTATACATATTTTTACCATCATCACGATTAAATTGAGGTGACACCCATGTCGCAACTGAATGTTGATCCACAAGAAATTGCCAAATTTGAAGCATTTGCAGCCATATGGTGGGATCAGCATTCCGAGTTCCGTCCCCTGCACATGATTAACCCACTGCGCCTGAACTGGATTGATGAGCATGCAGGCGGTTTAGCAGGCAAAAAAGTGCTGGATGTCGGCTGTGGCGGTGGTATTTTGGCAGAAAGTATGGCACGTCGTGGTGCCAATGTACTCGGCATTGATATGGGCGAAGCACCTTTAAATGTGGCACGTATCCATGCTGAGCAAGAAGGCGTAAATAATATTGAGTATCGCCAAATTCCTGTTGAACAACTGGCAGAACAACAGGCTGGTCAGTACGATGTCGTGACCTGTATGGAAATGTTAGAGCACGTACCCGACCCAGCCTCTATTATTCAAGCCTGCCAAAAACTGGTCAAACCAGGTGGTCATGTATTTTTTTCTACCATTAACCGCAATCCAAAATCATACTTATTTGCCATTATTGGTGCAGAATACGTGTTGCGTATGCTGGCCAAAGGTACGCACGATTATCATAAATTTATTAAACCATCTGAATTGGCACATGACATTCGCCAAGCGGGTTTAAAACTCAAAGATATGACGGGTTTACACTACAACCCACTGACTAAACGCTATTGGTTGGCACCTAATGTTGATGTGAACTACATGGTTTACACGGTCAATGAGGCAACAGAATGAAGGCGGTTTTATTTGACCTCGATGGCACCTTAATTGATACCGCTGCAGATTTTATTCGCATCATTCAAGATATGTGCCGCGATAAAGGCTGTGAGATTGTGGCAGCAGACGCCATTCGCACACAGGTATCTGAAGGTGCGCGGGCGATGGTCAAATTGGTCTATCCAGAACTTGAGGTAGATGACCCTGTATTTTTGGCCCATCGACAACGCTTTTTAGACCTGTACGGTGCAGATATTGCAGTCGAAACTGATCTGTTTGAAGGCATGTATCCACTGCTTGATGCGTTGGAACAGCGTCAAATTCCGTGGGGTATTGTCACCAATAAACCGCGCTGGCTCAGCGAAGCACTGCTCAAAGCACTGAATTTAACTGAACGCTGTGCAGTTTTGGTCTGCCCTGAAGATGTTAGCCGTACCAAGCCAGACCCAGAACCTATGTATTTGGCGGCCAAACAGATTGAAATTGCCCCAGAACATTGTATTTATGTGGGCGATCATCCACGTGATATCGATGCAGGTCGTAACGCCAATATGTATACCATTTTGGCAGCATACGGTTATTTACCCTTGCAACACAAAGATGACTTAACAGCATGGCAAGCAGATTGTATAGTGGATTCAGTGACTGAATTACATACGGTTTTAGACAAATTGGTGCTGCAAGCTGCAACGCAAAACAGCAGTGCCAATGCTTGAATCAGTCCTGTAAAGCGATGACATGAAACTCAACCCATAAGCAATAAGAAATGAACAGGAGGGATGCCCATGAAATACTCAGAATATCAACCTCGCCCCGATCTTCTCAAAGATCGTATTATCCTGATCACAGGTGCGGGTGATGGTATTGGACGAGCGGCTGCCCTCAGTTATGCGCTACACGGAGCAACCGTAGTGCTGCATGGTCGTACCTTAAATAAACTTGAAGTGATTTATGATGAAATCGAAAGTTTAGGCGCACCACAACCTGCTATTTTGCCGCTGCAGCTTTCAAGTGCTTCACCACGAGATTATGAATTACTGGTCGATACCCTAGACAAACAATTCGGACGTTTGGATGGTATTTTGCATAATGCAGGCATTTTAGGCGAACGGACTGAGTTGGCAAATTACCCTGCCGATGTTTGGGATGACGTCATGGCAGTGAATTTACGTGCGCCATTTGTACTCACTCAGGAATTATTACCACTTTTGGCAAAATCGGAACATGCTTCAGTCGTGTTTGCCAGTTCAGGTGTAGGTCGTGAAGCACGTGAACGCTGGGGTGCTTATTCGGTGTCTAAAATTGCAATTGAAGCGGTGAGCCAGTTATTTGCCAAAGAACAGGTGCATCCAAATATTCGCTACAACTGCATTAACCCGGGTGCAACCCGCACTGCCATGCGTGCCAAAGCCTATCCTGATGAAGATCCAAAAACTTTACCTACACCCGATGCCATCATGCCTGCCTATTTATATTTAATGGGCGATGACAGCTTGCACATGAATGGTCAAAGTATTGATGCACAGGATTAGTTCTGTCGTTTGATCCGAAGAAAGGAAGCGCTTGCTTCCTTTTTTATGGACTTAACCTAGCATATTGCCAATTTTTGCACATTGATTTGCGGTAAAATGGCATCGCACAAGCATTTTCAGGTTTCTATCCTGCCTATTTTTGGCAATGCAAAGCCTGATTACCATGCTTCCACATCTCAATTCAACCTCAACGATGCAGAGAGCAACATGACTGAATTAAACAACATCACCGTGACACCACTTGAAGATGGTATGGTGTCTTTACTGATTGATGGTCAGCCTATTTCTGAAAAATATGGCATGAAGTTTGAAGCCAGCATCGTAGATGACATTCAGGCACTCGACAACGGTCAGAAAATCAAACTGTTTGATCAGTTTGTATTTTCACATACCGACCTTAATTTTGAACATGCTTACCACTATGTCACAGGCATTGAAAAACTGGACGATGCCTACAAAGTGGTTAAAAACTTTGTTTATCGTATTAAAATTGAAGGGCAACCTGAAATTGAACACGTGATTAGCAAGCAAGGCGCACCAATGAGTACTGAAGATGTACGCGAATTTATCAATGCACATATTCAAAAATCATTGACCGACTACACCGATTTAAACTACGCCTATTAAGCAAAACTCATGGCAACGGTGGCAATAATCGTTTTATTGGATTGTTTTTATAAAATTATACGGTTTTCCAAATCAATATACATCACCTATGCTTGATGTATCTCCACAACAAGCATTAGGTAAATTGTGATGACTGATATTCAACGTAAAACTGCCGTGATTCAAAGTATTAAAAGCTTGCAATTAGGTCAGCATTTAATTGTGGCTTTGGATGATCGTGAAACAGCCGAATGTGTTGCCATCGCTGTGCAATCTTTACAAGGCTTAACTGAACATTGGAACTAAAGCAGACCATAGCAGTACGCTGCTATGGTGATGTCTCATCCTTTCCTTAGCACAAGAAAAATCATCCCACCCCTATTTTCTGAGCGATAGCTACTAAATTTCGTATTTTGTCGCATAATAGAATCAATACCATGCCGCATCCTGCAGAGCGTATTTAAAAAATTCATGTGCTTTCTTCACAGTTTCTCTGCATTTAATGGTTAAAGTATGAACTGTGATATCAAGATGAGAGAATGAGGGGTTTACATGAAAAAGATTTTGACAGTTCTGGCAATGTCTTTCAGTGCTTTACTAAGCAGCAATTTTGCAACTGCCGCTCCTCAATTTGATCGAGACTCAGCTGACCATCCTCGTAACCAAGCACACAATAAACATGAATTTCGTGCCGATGCAGAAGAGCGTATGCAAGACAAACGCCGCATGCGTGAAGAACGTGGTGTAAAACGCTTACAACAACATAAATGGCAAACGGGTTATGTCATGCCGCAGCATTATCGTGGCAATGGTTATAAAGTCGATTATCAGGAACATAACTTGCCCCGCCCTGAACGCAAACAACAATGGTATAAAATCAACCAAGACTACATTTTGGTCGATGTCGAAAATCACCATATTTTGCGTATCGCAGGTTTATAGACCTACTGTTGTACATACACAATATCTAAATACATAGCCCAAAGCTCACTTTGGGCTTTTTTTATAGAGCGATAGTCCGCTCAGGCTCTCCTTGTTTTCTCCATAAAATTCACAATTCACCTCAATTTCCACCATCATTTATCTTGAGTATTTGACTAATTTGGACACATCTACCCCATATTTAAAACTGAAGGTAAGTCGCATGAAAAAATTACTCAGCACCTTAGCACTGTCTTTAAGCGCAATCATGGCAACATCGGCTATGGCAGCACCCGACCATCGTTATGATGATCGTCGTCATCAAGCGAGTGCCACCTATAAACATCACGACAAGCGTTGGGACAATCCACGTCATCCTGCACAGTGGGAACAAAAGCGTTATGATCAAAAACGCGTGAATCCAAGTCGTGACTGGCGTGTAGGTCAAAACCTCCCACGCGGATATGATGCGAACCGCTACAAAGTCAGTGATCGTGAAGCACGTCGTTTACCCAACACAGGTCGTTATCAGCAGTGGTATAAAGTCAACGGTGACTATGTGCTGATTAATGAGCGCACCCAGCGTATTATTCGTATTATTGGCTAAAACCGTTCAGCCTGAGCTGAAAAATAGCATTTCTCCACAACACCTGAAGCACCATTCAGGTGTTTTTTTATATTTAGTCTTCCGCTGCAGAATTTTTTGATTAGAATCAAAGACAGCACCATCGATCATTACAGCAGGCCAACGAATGACTCCAACTGAAAACCCGCACAGCACAACCTTACAATATGTGCATTGGTTTAGACATTCTGCGCCTTATATCAATGCCCACCGCAATAAAACCTTTGTGATTATGTTCGATGGTGAAGCGGTTTTGCATGAAAACTTTCAGCACATTATTCATGATATTGCCCTACTACACTCGCTTGGTATTCGTTTGATTTTGGTACATGGTGCGCGTCCACAAATTAATCAAAACTTAAAATTCAGCCAAATTGATACACCGTTTCATTTGCAACGTCGTGTCACCACTCGTGAATCTTTATCGTGTGTCATGAATGCTGTCGGTTCAATTCGCCTGCAAATTGAAGCCTTATTGTCGATGGGGCTAGCTAACTCCCCTATGTACGGCGCACGGATTGATGTGGTGTCGGGTAACTTTATCACCGCCAAACCGTATGGCATTCGTGATGGGGTCGATTATCAACTGACTGGCGAAGTCCGCACTGTAGATGTCGATGCCATTCAACGCCATTTAGAAAATCATAATATTGTGTTGCTCGGTCCAACAGGTTATTCCACCACAGGTGAAGTGTTTAACTTGTTGGCTGAAGAAGTGGCAACTAAAACTGCCATTCAATTAAAAGCTGACAAACTGATTTTCTTAGGCGCGCAGCACGGTTTGCAGAATGCCGAAGGTCAATTGCAACGTGAAGTTCATCCGCAACATTTAAATCCATATATTGAAGATGCTCAGCGACATCATCCTGAATTGGCTTTACACTTAAATGCAGCCCAAGATGCCTCATTAAACGGCGTACATCGGGTACATCTCATTTCCTATGCCTACGATGGTGCTTTACTCGAAGAACTGTTTACCCGTGATGGTTCAGGGACGATGGTGAGTGATGCACATTATGAAGAAGTGCGTACGGCCAATATTCAGGATGTAGGCGGTTTGATTCGTTTATTACGTCCTTTAGAAGAAGAAGGCGTGTTGGTATATCGTTCACGTGAGCGTCTGGAAAATGAAATTGGACAATTTGCAGTGATTGAACGTGACGGCATGATTCTCGCCTGTGCCGCCCTGTATCCAATTCCAACCACAGGTCATGAACTCAAGTCTGCCGAAATTGCCTGTGTCGCGGTGCATCCTGCTTATCGTAAATCCAACCGTGGCCGCCAAATTTTGGATTATTTAGAAGATAAAGCCAAAGCCATGGGCATTCAGCAATTATTTATTTTAACCACTCGCACCGCACACTGGTTTCTAGAACAGGGCTTTGCTCCTGCCAGTGTCGATGATTTGCCCGATGCACGTCAGGCTTTATATAACTATCAACGCAACTCAATTGTGTGTAAAAAACGGCTCTAAGTGAGTTTTTTTGACAGGTTGAATGATACTGCACAACCAAAATCCAAACATGTTTCACGTGGAACATGCTGCCGATTAAATCAGGTCATCACACCTATACCTGTCAGCACGACAGTGTAGGGATGATCAAAATTGGCAGCATCCACACCACTGTTTAGTTTTTTTAAATAAAATTGATGCAAGGCAGGAAGAAACTTTACTTTTATCATTTATATAGAAAATTCAAAAAACTTATTCATTCAGTCAGAAAATACAAAAACAAGATACTCCCCCTCTCTAATCATACTTTTCACGGATTTAATAGCTAAACTACAGAATAAACTAAAAATATTTTAAAAATACATCTTTAAAAGATGCACAAGCCTGATGATTTGCCGTACAATTAATAATTCCCTTTTTTCATTGTTTTAAAATTACGAATGGAACAAAAAAAGAGTACACAAAAACGCCATCAGCTTCTCAATGCTGCACTCGACGTATTTTCTTTATACGGATTTAGCGGCGCGAGTTTGGACGAAATCGCACAAATTGCAGAGATGCATAAGTCGAATATTTTCTATTATTATGAAAATAAAGAAGCCTTATATGTTGAGGTACTGACTACAGTACTACAAAAATGGCTGGCACCTTTGCAAATGCTCGAAGCTGAACTCGAGCCTGATGAAGCAATTACCAATTATCTGCTGCAGAAAATTGAGGTTTCACGTACTCAACCGAAAGCATCACGTCTATTTGCATTAGAAGTGATTCAAGGTGCGCCACATATTCAGGAAATTTTAAAAGGCCCTCTGAAAAAACTGGTCAAACGCAAAGCCAAAGTCATTACCATGTGGCAAGAGCAAGGCAAACTGTCTAAGCAGATTGATCCTGAGTTGCTTATTTTGAATATTTGGGCGATTACCCAAAACTATGCCGACTTTGCAACGCAAATGGAAATGGTGACAGGTAAAACCCTGCGCAACCGCAGCATGTTGCAACGTGTCTTGCAACATACAGTTCACATGATGCTCTACGGTATTATGCCGCGTCAGGACGAAGTGGATGCACCTCAAGCCGCTGTGGTCACTGCCACACCTGAACAAGAATCAGAAGACTAATTGCACAGCACTAACTAAGATACGCACTTTTACTCACGACCCTAGTTATGACTAGGGTCGTGGCGTTTTGGCAACGATATTATTTAAGACCCTGATACAAAGACAATAGTTTTTGCGCACCCAACAACAAGTTTTCTTCCCAGTCTAAATGCGCTGTATCATTGGCACCATCGGTAATATATTTCACCGACAGCATCCGCACCCCTAATTTTTTACAGACTTTGGCAATCGCATAGCCTTCCATGTCAACCAACTGACACGGTACTTTGGGCGTACCCGTTTCAAAGCTATCCCCCGTACCACAAATACCACTTGGCAAATGCTCAAAATAGCGTTCCAAATGAATTTCTGCAGGATGTTCCTGATCCATTGGCGTGACCCCCACCTGAAAACCCAACGGAGAAACATCCATATCGCGCTGCACAAACTGGCAGACTTCCACCAAAGCATGTGCATCAAAATGTGAGCTGCCAGCTGTGCCTAAATTCAATAAAGTTTTACAACCTGTCTTTTGAATCACTTCAAAGGCTTTAAATGCAGCATTGACCTTGCCAATGCCACTGTAATGCACCTGAATCCCAGCCTGCTCAAACAAGCCTTTAGACTCACTGGGCAATGCCATAATTAAAGCGAAATCAGAATTCATCACTATTTACTCGTACAGATCATTGAAACTGGGCACATTAGAAAAGAAAATCTGACGCGGTGCAAATCCAGTTCACCTTTAGCGCTCAAATAGTCGGATTTTGCCTGATTTTCAGATAATTTTTCAGGTTAAAAACACAACAGCAAGACGAAAGCGCGAGAATATGGCAATATATAGCCCTTACAAATTTTCAACTTTCATCCGATCATGCAGCTGCTCCGCCTGAATGCTTTATCTTCAACCACCGACCTCGCCCAAACTGCCGTGACCATTGGCAATTTTGATGGTGTGCATGTCGGTCATCAGGCGATGATTCAACAGCTCAAAGAAGTTGCTGCTATGCAACAACTCAAAACCGTGGTGATGCTGTTTGAACCTCAACCACTGGAATTTTTTAAAGGCTACGATGCTCCACCACGCATCAGCTCGTTGCGGGAAAAAGTCGAATATCTGACTGAATTGGGCATCGACTACATTGCAGTAGCGAAATTTGACAATCATTTCCGCAGTTTAAGCGCCGAAGCCTTTGCAAAACTTTTAAAAGATACCCTGAATGCCTCGCATTTGGTCTTGGGTGATGACTTCCATTTTGGTAAAAACCGCCAAGGCAATAGCGAGTTTTTGCGCAACTATGGCTTTCAGGTCACCAATTTAAACACCATTGAACTAAATGGTGAGCGTGTTAGCTCAACTCGTATTCGTCAAACCTTACAAGCAGGTGATTTGGCACTGGCAGCCAAACTGCTTGGACGCCCATATAGCATTACAGGGCGCGTCCAATATGGCGATCAAATTGGTCGCACACTTGATTTTCCAACCATTAATGTACGCTTAAACCGCCATAAACCCTGCTTAAATGGCATTTATGGCGTTGAAGTGGTCTGTGAAACCACCGCTTTAAGCGAAAAAGTCAAACACGATCATCCTCACAAAACGGGTGTTGCAGGCTACAGCCCGAACAGTCTGTTTGGTGCAGGGCATGTGGGTACGCGCCCAGCCATCCAACAAGTACAGCCCGAATGGCGATTAGAAGTACATTTCCCCAATGTTTCTGCTAATCTGTATGGCTTATTAATGCGGGTCACATTTTTAAACTATTTACATGGCGAAAAAAATTACCCTTCGCTTGAAGCACTCAAAGCGGGAATTGATGATGATGTTGAAAAACTTCTTGAATTTCGACAAGATCATCCAAATTTCCCTTTTTAATTTTACCCTGAATATTTAATGTAAAACGCGTCAGTCCATGGGCTGATTCAACTGGAAGACAACTTGCATGAGCGATAAGCAAACTCCTGAAAATGCAGTGGATTATAAAGCCACGCTAAACCTCCCAGGTACTGAATTTGCAATGAAAGCAAATCTCGCAGTACGTGAAGCGAAATGGTTAGAAGAGTGGTATGCCGACAACATTTATCAGCAGATTCGTGCATCGCGTATTGGCAAGAAAAAATATGTGCTTCACGATGGCCCTCCATACGCCAATGGTCAAATTCACTTAGGTCATGCGGTCAATAAAGTCCTAAAAGACATCATTATTAAAAGCCGTGTCATGGATGGCTATGACGCACCTTATGTTCCAGGTTGGGACTGTCACGGTTTACCAATTGAACTTAAAGTAGAAGAAAAAGTGGGTAAGGTGGGTGTAAAAGTCGATGCTTCGACTTTCCGTAAAGCCTGTCGCGAATATGCTTACACCCAAGTCGAATTACAGAAAAAAGACTTCGTGCGTATGGGTGTATTTGGTGATTGGGACAATCCTTACCTCACCATGAACTTCAAGCAAGAAGCCGATATCGTGCGTTCATTGGGTGCAATTGCCAAAGCAGGTCATATTGAACCGGGTCTTAAACCTGTGAACTGGTGTTTGGACTGTGGTTCTGCATTGGCAGAAGCCGAAGTTGAATATGAAGATAAAAAATCCGATGCAATTGATGTCGGTTTTGCTGTGGTCGATTTAGCCGATTTATCTGCACGTTTGGATGTGCAAGTGAATGATGCCACTGACATCGTCATTTGGACGACTACACCGTGGACTTTACCTGCGAACCAAGCCGTTGCATTACATGCCGAAATTGAATACCAATTGGTGAAGGCACGTGCCGATGAAAAAGCACCACAAAACTTTATTTTGGCCAAAGAATTGGTACTGTCAGCAACTGAACGCTATGGCTTTAGCAGCTATGAAGTATTGGCTGACTTCACAGGTGACAAACTCGAAAACCTGATCTTACAACATCCACTGATTCAAGCACGCCAAGTACCTGTGATTTTAGGTGAACACGTGACCGCAACAAGCGGTACAGGTGCAGTACATACCGCGCCTGGACATGGTGTGGACGACTATAAAGTTGGCTTACAATACAACCTAAAAGTTGACAATCCTGTCGGTGGCAATGGCGTATATTTACCTACTGCACCAATCTTTGCAGGCGAACACATCTACAAAGCCAATCCACAAATTATTGCGACTTTGGCAGAAAACAATAAGCTGTGGGCACATCACCCAATCAAACACAGCTATCCGCACTGCTGGCGTCATAAAACTCCAATTATTTTCCGCGCTACACCACAATGGTTTATCAGCATGGATGCCAAAGGTTTACGTCAAGGCGCACTGAATGCGATTGAAAATGACATCAGCTTTGTACCTGATTGGGGTAAAAACCGTATCCAAGCGATGATTGAAGGTCGCCCAGACTGGTGTATTTCACGTCAACGTACTTGGGGCGTGCCAATTCCATTCTTTGTACATAAAGACACCAACGAATTGCACCCACGCACACCTGAATTGATCGAAGAAGTTGCGAAACTGATCGAACAAGAAGGGATTGATGGCTGGTACAACCGTGAAGCCAAAGACTTCATTGGCGAGGATGCCGAGCACTACAATGCAGTACGCGACACCTTAGACGTTTGGTTCGACTCAGGTACGACGCATTATGCAGTTCTACGTGAGCGTGAAGAGTTACAAGACCCAGCCGATTTATATCTTGAAGGTTCAGACCAACACCGTGGCTGGTTCCAGTCTTCATTGCTCACCTCAATTGCGATCAATGAACGCGCACCATACAAAGGCTTGTTAACCCACGGCTTTGTAGTGGATGAAAAAGGTCGCAAAATGTCGAAATCGTTGGGTAACATCATTACTCCACAAGACATTATTAAAGACATGGGTGCAGACGGCTTACGCTTCTGGATTGCATCGGCAGATTACCGCTATGAAATGACCGCAGGTAAGGAAATCTTTAGCCGTGCCTCTGACGGTTATCGTCGTATCCGTAACACCTTGCGTTTCTTGTTGGCCAACTTAAATGGCTTCAAACCCGCTACAGATGCACTGCCTGTAGATCAGTTGATTGCACTGGATCAATACATCCTGCAACGTGCCGCAGAAGTACAGAAAACCATTCAGCAAGCCTATGAAGATATGAACTTCCATATCGTGACCAGTGCACTGACCAACTTCTGTATTAATGACTTGGGTGGTTTCTACCTCGATATCATCAAAGACCGTCAGTACACCACCAAAGCAGACTCGCAAGCACGTCATTCTGCACAAACCGCTTTGTATCACTTGGTTCAGGCTTTCGTTCGTTGGATGGCGCCAATCTTAAGCTTTACTGCACAAGAAGCATGGCCGCTAATTCCTGAGCAATCAGAAAAATATGTCTTCACTGCAGAATGGTATGACATTCCAGTGGCTTCTGAAGCTAACATCTTGGCAGAAGCGGAATGGCAAACCCTGATCGCTGTTAAATCTGCCGTCAATAAATTCATTGAAGCTGCACGTACCGCCAAAACAGTCGGTTCCAACTTGTCTGCTAAAGTTGAACTTTGGGCGAATGACGAACTCAAAGCCGTATTGGATAAACTAGGCGATGAGCTACGTTTTGTCCTGATTACCTCACAAGTGGTTGTGAATGGCTTTGATGCTGCACAAGGTGAAGCCTCTGATTTAGATGGCTTGAACGTGAAAGTTTCTGCAGCAGATGGCGAAAAATGCGTACGTTGCTGGCATGTACTCCCTGATGTGAATACACATTCTGCACATCCAGGTTTGTGCTCACGTTGTATTATCAACCTTCCAACAGGTCAAGGCGAAGAGAGAAAATATGCCTAATCCACAACACAAAAAGGGCTTATTCCAGTTCTATCCACATAATTTATGGTGGGTGGGCTTGTCTATTGTTGCGATTATTCTCGACCAATGGACCAAATGGATTGCAGTATCGCATCTGAATTACGCAGATCCAGTGCCTGTATTGCCCTTTTTGAATTGGACTTTACTGCATAACTATGGTGCTGCCTTTAGTTTCTTGTCCGATGCAGGTGGATGGCAACGTTATTTCTTTACCTCACTGGCAGGTTTAGTGTCTGTAATTTTTGTATTTTGGCTAATGCGTATGCCAAAAAATGTCATCGTACTGCCTTTGGCGATTGCCTTGATTTTAGGCGGTGCGATTGGGAATTTAATTGATCGGGTCAGTCTTGGCTACGTGGTCGATTTTATTCACGTGTACTACAACAACAGCCACTTCCCTGCCTTTAATATTGCAGACAGTGCCATCACACTTGGCACCATTCTGCTGTTAATTGATACGTTTTTCCTAGAAAAGCACCGAATTGAACGAGCGCAGGCGCAACATGACTGAAATTATTAATCCAAATGATGAAACTCGTATTGAAGATGGCTCAAAAGTCGAATTGCACTTTTCTGTCGCCATTGAAAATGGTGTAGAAATTGACAACACCCGTAGCCGCGCTGAACCTGTAAGTTTGGTCATGGGCGATGGCAGCCTATTACCTGGTTTTGAAAAGTCATTATTTGGTTTACGTGCAGGTGACCGTCGTACCGTGAGTCTTCCACCTGAAGAAGCATTTGGTCCATGGAATCCTGAAAACGTACAAACTTTTGATACGGTTAAATTTGAGCAACATCCAGTTGAAGGACACATGATTGAATTTGAAGATAAAGCCAAACAAAGCCTCTATGGCGTGGTGAAATCTGTCAACGATGATGTGACTGAAGTAGACTTTAACCACCCTTTAGCGGGTAAAAATATTACCTTTGAAGTTGAAATCTTTAGAGTGACCCCAGCAGGACAACAAGGTATTAAGTTGATGTAATCAATTTGCATACTTACTGCATCTTTCTGCTGTTCAAATCTCCCAAGTACAAGAAAATGAATTTGGGAGATTTTTTATTGAATAAGATAATTATTAAATATAATCAAATACTTAAAATTAAATAAATCCAGTTTATTGATCTATATTTTACCGATATATCGTTGTACGTTTTAGCTTACATGCACTGCAGAAAATTGACGCTAGGCAAAGATCAGCTTTCATTTTATATTTAACACATACAGAAACAGGATGTTTCTAAAAGCAAGAATAACAATAATAAATAATATAACGGCAGGACGCTGAAAGGTATAACAGGAGTAATACCTAAACATAAATCTGAAAAAGCCCCGACATGATGTTGGGGCTTTTTTCTATTTGTTTTTTGTCCTACTTTGAAATAAGTTTAGACCTGAAGAAATTTATTTTATGGAGCCACCAATTTAAGCAATCTGGCAGATTGACCATCTTCAATCACCCAAATATTGCCATCCTGTGCTTGAAATACGCCACGAATCCGCTGACCCATCTCGATACGCTGTAACTCCCGAACAGGCTGTGCTTGCGTATCCACCACAATAATTGCTTTTGAAGATAAACCACCAAGAATGGCTTTATGCTTCCAGTGTGGAAATACATCTCCCGTATAAAACATCAAACTTGAGGGAGAGATGACAGGCGTCCAATCCAGCACTGGGGCTGTAAATTCAGGACGAGTCGCATGGTCTGGAATTGGCAAACCATTATAATGATCACCGTTCGACACCAACGGATAGCCATAGTTTTCGCCTTTGGCAATCAGATTCAACTCATCACCCCCTTTAGGTCCCATTTCTGCAACCCAAAGCTGCCCTGTAGAATCGAATGCCATGCCTAAAGGGTTGCGATGCCCCAAACTCCAGACTTGCTTGGCAATCTCTCCATGTGTTTGAAATGGATTGTCTAAAGGTGTTGTACCATCTGTATTTAAACGTAAAATTTTACCTAAATTAGATTTTAAATCCTGAGCAGGTTCAAACTTTTGTCGCTCACCAGAACTTATCCATAATTTGCCATCTGCCCCAAACTTTATACGATGCGCATAATGTCCTTGTCCCGATACTTTCGGCACTTGCTGCCAGATTCTTTGAGTTTCGGTGAGTTTTGGCGTGGGTTTAGCATCTAATACAAGCTTGCCCCGAATCACGACTGCACCGTAACCACCCGTACCCACTTCGGCATAACTTAAATAAATCTGCTGATTCTGTTGAAATTCAGGATCTAAAATGACATCACCCAAACCACCTTGTCCGCCATAGGCGACTTCAGGGATAGCTTGAACATCTAAGCTTTGACCTGTTTTTGGATCAAAAAGTTTTAATTTCCCCGCTTTTTCTGTAATTAATAGGCGTCCATCGGGTAATTCTGCCAATGCCCACGGCTCATTAAAATCTGCAATTGGCTGTATTTGATAGCGTTGTAAATTTTGTGCAGAAGTTGATTTTGACTCTAAAGCAGCCGTGTTCTGTTTCGGCTCAACTTGCGCATTACACCCTGTAGTTAAACCCAATACAACTAGACATATAAATCCATAGTATTGCCGATTTATCTTGAGCATCCTAATTGCTCCTCTATTCATTCAATCTTTGCTTGTGCTAATCAAGACATCATAATCAATGAAATGTACCTCGTGCACAGTAGAAATGTAGCGATACACACTTTCTTACTTAAATCTTCTACAAAGTGAATAGGCAAAAAATTAAGGAGCAATGCTCCTTAATTTCAAAGTCCCAAAACACTAACGATCAATTAACTATAAGATCGGCTGGCTTTTTTAACTACGCTTGGCTCACTCACCACCTGTGATGTACTTTGTAAACGAATCAGTGCTACTGCAATTGCACCAATCACTGCAGGAATCGCCACCGCCAAAAAGTTCATTTTATGTGGTAAATCCATGCCCAAAAGTACGCCAATAATAATAGGGCCTACAATCGCACCGACACGCCCCACTGCAGAAGCACAGCCGATACCTGTAGAACGAATCGTAAGTGGATAATACTGAGCAACAAAGCTATACAATAAAATACTGCTGCCAATGGCAGAAGCACCTGCTAAGCCCACCAATAAATAAATCACAGGCTGTGGTGAATTAAAGCCTAGACCCACTAGAGAGAATGCGCCCAATAAAAACATGCCAATAATCACAGGTTTTAAGTGGAAACGGTCTGCTAAAATCCCGCCACTGATGGTTCCGATCACAGCACCAATGTTCATCGCCATTAAGAACATTAAACTGTTACCCAGCGAATAACCTGCTGCCATCATCAGTTTTGGCAACCAACTGCCCAAAGCATAAACCATCAACAAACACATAAAGAAGCAGCACCAAAACAGCAAAGTACTCATGCCACGGTTATTTTGAAATAAGGCTGCAATTGAGGCATCTGCGGTTTGTACTTCATTTAATACAAATTGTGTTTGTGGGCTGATATTTTCTTGTGGGCTAATTTGCTGGACGATGTGACGCGCTTTTTCATGTTGCTGTTTTTTCACCAAAAAAGTTAAAGATTCTGGTAAGAAAAACCACAATAAAGGCAAAATAAGTAACGGTAATCCCGCAATATAGAACATCACTTCCCAGCCAAAGCTAGGCGTCAACCATGCACCAAGTAAGGCTGCCATAATGCCGCCCACGGCATAGCCGCTGAACATGGTGGTAACTAAGGTACTACGCATTTTTTGTGGTGCATATTCAGAGGTTAAAGCCACGAGGTTAGGCAATACCCCGCCAATCCCTAAACCTGCAATAAAACGTAAAATACCAAACTCTGTTGGGTTGGATGCAAAGCCGCCCCAAAAAGTAAAGCCACTAAATAACGTCACACAAATTAATATGACATTTTTACGGCCAATTTTGTCTGCCAACATGCCAAACAGCATGGCGCCAAACATCATGCCTGCCAGTGCCGTACTCGCAAGCATACCTGCCTGTACAGCCGTCATATTCCATTCTTGCATCAGTAGTGGTAAAGCCACACCGTTAATCGCCAAATCATAACCGTCAAAAATAACGACAAATACGCACCAAAGTACAATTTTTAAATGAAAAGGTTTAAACTTTGCTTGATCCACTACAGCATTCACATTCATTGTTGTTGCTGTCATTTTTCCCTCACCTCCAATTGTGAGCTTTTTATTTTATAAAAAATGAATGGTTATTCACTTTTGTATATAAAATGAATCAATATTCACTTTTTGTCTACAGCAAAAACTTAACTCTGGTTAATTTTCTTAAAAACCTAGACTAAAGTTGTAGATAAATTCGACCAAATAGACTTGCAGTAATTTATGATATTTTGATATATGCTATATTTTTCACATAATTTATTATTGTAAATATATTGTTTTAAACTTCTTTCTTCTACTTTTCTTCTTAATATTTTCCTTTCCGTATAAAAAAGCCCCCTTGACGTTTATGTCAAGGGGGCTTTGAATAATGAGCTGGCGATGACTTACTCTCACATGGGTAACCCCACACTACCATCAGCGCGAAG